>CAYHQU010000008.1:0-17191 GCA_964358955.1 uncultured Gammaproteobacteria bacterium
ACCATCAATTACTTAATTACTATTAATTACCTAATTACTCGTCATTAAAAATTATAGAATTTTATTTGGTGAATTAGGTGAATTTGACAATTAGGTGAATTCACTCTTATTCTTCCAGCTCTATTACTTCCCGCGCCAAACTTTCATAGGCGCGGGCGCCTTTACAGCCGGCGTCGTAGTTGAGGACGGTCCGACCAAAACTTGGGGATTCGGTCAGGCGGACGTTTCTGGGGATAATGGAGTTAAAAATACGGTGCGGGAAATGCTGATATAATTCATTAAGAACATGGCGCGATAATTTATTACGCTTATCATACATCGTAACCAGGCCGCCAAGGACGCGCAGGTTGGACTTCAAATTTTCTTTTACTAAATCAATCGTGTGGAGGAGCTGGCCGAGACCTTCAAGCGCGTAGTATTCGGCTTGAATCGGAATTAAGATTTCATTAGCGGCGACCAGGGCGTTAACTGTCAATAAATCCAGCGAAGGCGGGCTATCAATAATAATATAATCATAATCATTACGGACTTCAAGCAGAACATTATGAAGCTGAAATTCGCGGTCGGGAATTTCTATTAATTCCACGCGGGCGCCAGCGAGGTCAGGGGTTGAGGGGGCAAGACGGTAGCCGTGATGGGCAGTGTCTTGCAAAATTTTTTTTATCGGCGCCTGGCCGATGAGCGAATGATAAATTCCCTGCTGTAATCCACGATGGTCAATGCCGAGACCGGAGGTCGCATTGGCTTGCGGATCTAGATCAACAAGCAAGACAAATTTTCCGTGATGCGCTAAATAAGCGCCAAGGTTGATGGCGGTTGTGGTTTTGCCGACGCCGCCTTTTTGGTTGGCGATAGTGATGATGCGGGCCATACGTCAAGAAATCAATAAATCAAGAAAACAAACGATGATTGTTAAATATTTCTGCTTTTAAAAAAGACAAACCATTCCCTTGCTTTCTTATTTTTATTATACCACATTTTATCAATAATTGACAAAATGTTTTTTTCGTGTTAAACTGATATTAATTTCAGGGATGGAAAATCTAGGGGGATGTGGCGGAATTGGCAGACGCGCACGACTCAAAATCGTGTGGACTTGTTCCATGAGAGTTCGATTCTCTCCATCCCCATTTTTTTCAGGCGCAACCTGGGTTATTAGTTTATATCGCGGGATAGAGCAGTAGTCCCGCTAAGCGGGACCAGGCCCATAATCCCGCTAAGCGGGATCGGGGGCGCAAATTTAAAAATTATTTTATATAACAATGACGCGGGATAGAGCAGTAGTCCCGCTAAGCGGGACCAGGCCCATAATCCCGCTAAGCGGGATCGGGGGCGCAAATTTAAAAATTATTTTATATAACAATGACGCGGGATAGAGCAGTAGCAGCTCGCCAGGCCCATAACCTGGAGGTCGGGGGTGCAAATCCCCCTCCCGCAACCAAATCGTTAATTTATTTATATATGCCTCATACTGTATATGTAATAACTTGCAGGCAGGGCAAGTATTATATTGGATATACAGAAGATCTGCGCAAAAGACTAGGGCAACACAATGAAGGTCTGTCAAAATGGACTAAAAGATATGATGACTGGAAAGTTGTTTATAAGGAAGAATATGCAACGAGGACGGAAGCATTAAAGAGAGAGAAATATCTTAAAAGACAAAAATGCGGTAATACTTTTAGAAAAATAATTTTGTCAGACCCATAATCCCGCTAAGCGGGATCGGGGGTGTCCTGCTACGCAGGATCTCGCGCAGCGAGACAAATCCCCCTCCCGCAACCAAATCGTTAATTTATTTATATATGCCTCATACTGTATATGTAATAACTTGCAGGCAGGGCAAGTATTATATTGGATATACAGAAGATCTGCGCAAAAGACTAGGGCAACACAATGAAGGTCTGTCAAAATGGACTAAAAGATATGATGACTGGAAAGTTGTTTATAAGGAAGAATATGCAACGAGGACGGAAGCATTAAAGAGAGAGAAATATCTTAAAAGACAAAAATGCGGTAATACTTTTAGAAAAATAATTTTGTCAGACCCATAATCCCGCTAAGCGGGATCGGGGGTGTCCTGCTACGCAGGATCTCGCGAAGCGGGACAAATCCCCCTCCCGCAATTTAGTATTCAATTTTTTCACATAGAGCACCGCGAGATGTTTTCAGGGTGTCCTGCTACGCAGGATCTCGCGCAGCGAGACAAATCCCCCTCCCGCAATTATAAAAATTAATCCCGCGGCTGCGGGACAAAATGCAAAATTAAGGAATTGCCTCACGATATTTTTATTTGATAATAAAAAGCAATTTCCAAAATTTTGAATTTTTATTTTTACATTTTACATTTTCTGGGGCAGGGTAGCTCAGTGGTAGAGCAGCACCTTCATAAGGTGATGGTCGCGGGTTCGAATCCCGCCTCTGCTATCTACTGACTATTCACGCATAGCTTAATGCTAAAAATTCCATATTTGGCGCATCGCTTGCCATTCGCCCAAAAAAATCCTCAATGTATCCACGGATACATCTGCGGTTTTTGGGGGCTGCATGGCGGCGCGCTGCATCCAAATCTGAAATTTTTACTCTATTAACCTATGTGTGAATAGTCAGTAAAATATTAAAAAGGTGGGCGGGCAAGTAACGTCGAGGTTGAGGGTCCGATCCCCTCCCCAGCCATTAAAATTAAGATATTAATAATAATTATTGTTATTAAATTTGGAATAGATTATAATATTAATGTATGTATCTAACCGTGCACGCGGCCGCAGGGGCCGTAATTGGCAATTATATTAATAACGCTTTTTTGGCGTTTATTTTGGGTTTTATTTCCCATTTTATACTTGACCGAATTCCGCACAAGGATCCGGATTCGGCTGATAATTTTTTAGAACATAAATTAAGATTGTCAAAAAGAACAAGAAAGTTTTTGGCGATTTTATTTATTGACGCTTTGATGCTGATAATGTTCACAATGATGTTTTATAATCGCGATATATTTATCTACCCGCATCCGGTTATTGCCGGAATTGTGGGCGCGATACTGCCGGACGCATTAGCAGGACTTTATTTTTTAACCGGCAACAAATATTTAGGAAAATTTTGGGAATTTCATAAAAGAATTCATTTTGACCATAAGCGGGTAACAGTTTCGGTTACGGGCGGCATGCTTACACAAGTAGTTTTGCTGGCGATTTTAGTGCGGATGATTATTCACCGATTTTTAAATTACACTGGTTAAAATATAAAATTGGCAGGTCATAACCCCAGCGCCAAAGCCCGCGAAAGATGGATTCTAAAAGTATAATCTTGCTGGCGCGAAATCGCCTTCGGCTTGATTAACAAAAAGCCATTTAAAATAATTGGCTTGGTGCGGGGTTGTTTTTTGCTCGCCTTCACTGGCGGTCTCCCGCCTAGCGGGATCCCTTGTTCAGGCGGCAAAAAAACAAAACTCAGCAAAGAAAGCTGAGATTTTTTTATTTTTCATTAAGCGGCTGGTGACAAATGGGGGTGTTGACGAATGCGAAATTCATACCTCCATAAAACAACCCGCGCACCAAAGCCCGCAATGAGGTCTGCTTTCAGAAATAAGTTTAGCGGGCGCGGAGTCGCCGGCGGCGCGATTATAAGTCGTATAAGACTTATACGGCTTATACGACGGATAGGGCTGCGACCTCCCCTAAAGGGGGTATGAAGGACGGGAGGACGGATTGACGCGCGTCAGAGTCCCCTGCGGGAGACTCTGACAGGGAAAAATTTGACGGGGAGAAATTTTTTATTTTTCATTAAAGTCACGCTACAGATTCTTGAACAATTTTTTAAACTGGGATTTATCTCGGAACGGCCCAATTAGGGCAAGGTTCAATTTTGCTGTTTTAAAAATTTTGCGCGCGACGCGATTTAGGCCGCTGATGTTCATTTTTTTTATTTTTTCAAGGCGCGCGGCGGGAGTTAAAATTTTTTTAGTCAGTAATGCTTGGCGGCTGTACCAGGCGGCAACATTTTCGGAATCTTCAATGTCCAAGGTTAGCTTGCCGGCGAGATATTGCTTGGCATCTTTAAGTTCAGCGGCGGTAACGCCGGAGTTTTTAATTTTTTTTAACTCGGAGAGAATTATTTTAATTGCCTGAAAGAGGCGGTTTTTATCCAGGCCGGCGTGGATGACAAACGAGCCGGTGTCTTGGTAGATGTTGGTTGACGCTTTTATAAAATAAGCAAGACCGTGATGCTCGCGAATTTCGGTAAAAAGCCGGGAGCTCATATTGCCGCCCAAAATCACTTCCAGCAAATGAAGAGCGTCAATGTCTTTATGTTCATAGTTAAAAGCGGGAAAACCGAGACAAAGCTGGACTTGATTAGTATTTTTGTAGCGTAAAGTTAAATTTGGCTTTGATTGCTTTAAGATAAAAACGGAATATTTATTTTTTTTATTTTTGCCGGCCGGGCTATTAAAATATTTGGCAGTTAAAGATTTTATTTTTTTCTCGTCAAAGTTGCCGGCGACAGTTAAAAATAAATTTGATAGATTGTAATGAGATTGGTAGTAGTTCAGCATGGCATTACGGCTTATTTTTTTTATCACGGAAGCGCTGCCGGCGATTTGCCAGCCGAGCGGGTGCGGGGCAAAAACAGCTTGCTCAAATAAACTTTCAATGTACAGCAGGGGGTTGTCTTCATACATATTTATTTCTTCAATGATGACTCCCCTTTCCTTTTCTAGTTCGGCCGCATCAATTTTTGAATGGAAAAGCATATCGGATAAAATATCAAAGGCCAATTCAACCTTGTCGGCGGCAATTTTTACATAGTAGCCGGTGTGGTCTTTGGCGGTAAAGGCGTTAAACTCGGCGCCGACAGAATCCAGTTCCTTAGTCAGATCAAGACTGGTCGGGCGGCGGTCGGTGCCTTTAAACATCATGTGTTCAATAAAATGAGAAACACCATTTAGGTTAGCAGATTCATAGCGGGAGCCGACCGGAAGCATAACTAAAACGGTCACGGCTTGGGTGCCGGATTTGGGAGCGGTGAGGAGAGTGAGGCCGTTTGGCAGGGTGGTTTTATTGTACATAATAAAAATGAATAATTAAAAATGCAAAATGAATAATGAATTTAAAATGTAAAATATCTAAATTTCATTTTTAATTATTCATTAACATTATTCATTTTGCATTTTGCATTTTCCTTCGCTATTTGAATATTCAAACTTAATCCAACTTCTCCTCAAAATAATCCACCAGTTCGGAAATCCCAATCCGCTCTTGCTTCATTGTGTCGCGGTCTCGCACCGTCACCTGTCCATCTTCCAGCGATTCAAAATCTACCGTCACGCAGTACGGAGTGCCGATTTCGTCTTGGCGGCGGTAACGTTTGCCAATACTTTGGGTTTCGTCGTATTCGGTGATAAATTCTTTTCGCACAGTTTCAGCGATGTTGCGAGCAAATTTAGACAATTCTTCTTTTTTTGACAAAGGCAAAACGGCGACTTGAATTGGCGCCAGCGCCTTGGGGATTTTCAGCACGATGCGAGTTTCGGTCTCGCCTTTTTTAGTAGTCGGCGCTTGTTCTTCCGTGTAGGCAGAAAGCAAGGTCACTAAAAGCGAGCGGTCAACGCCCCAGGTTGGCTCAATTACGTGCGGGATAAATTTTTCACCGGTTTCGGGATCTTGGTATTCAAAATTTTGCCCGCTGGCTTTGGCATGATTTTTTAGATCAAAGTCCGCGCGGTAGGCAAGGCCGTAAAGCTCTTTTTGGCCAAACGGAAATTTATATTCAATATCAACAGTGCGTTTTGAATAATGCGCCAGCTCGCTGCCTTTTATTTCGCGCAGATGAATCTCATCTTTTTTTACACCAAGCGCGGATAGCCAGCTTTGCATTTCTTTAAGCCATTTGTCAAATTCTTTTGACCAGTTTTTGGGGTTAATAAAATATTCAATTTCCATCTGTTCAAATTCGCGGGTGCGGAAAATGTAGTTGCCGGGAGTTATTTCGTTGCGGAAGGCCTTGCCCGTCTGGGCAATTCCAAAAGGCAATTTTTTGCGGCTGGTCTGCAAGACATTAATAAAGTCCACAAACATGGCTTGCGCGGTTTCGGGGCGGAGATAGGCGGTTGCACCGGAATCTTCAACTGGACCGACAAAAGTTTTAAACATTAAATTAAACTGGCGGGCCGGGGTCAGTTCGCCGCCGCAATCAGGGCAAATTTTTTTTTCAAGCTCATCGGCACGGAAGCGGTTTTTGCATTTTTTGCAGTCAACAAGCGGGTCGGTAAAATTTTTTAGATGCCCGGAGGCCTCCCAGACCTTTGGGTTCATAATTAAGGCGGCGTCAATGCCGACGACATCATCGCGGCGGTGGACAAAACGGTCCCACCAAAGGCGCTTGATATTATTTTTCAGCTCAACGCCAAGCGGGCCGTAGTCCCAGGCGTTGGCCATGCCGCCGTAAATTTCTGATGATTGAAAAATAAAACCGCGGCGCTTGGCCAAGGAAATAATTTTTTGCATTAAATCGTTTTCGGGCATAAAATTAGAAAGTAAATTATAATGGGAATGTTATCGTATGATAATTTCTGCTCTCCATAAAACTAAACAAAACTTAAGCCGCCGCATACTCTTCAAATTTCGCAGTCTTTTGAGGCGGCTTTCCTTAAAGGGTCTCTGTTGACAAATATCATTTAAATCCGCAATTTTCATCTGTTCGGTTAATTTTTGTAGCAATTTTATCGGCTTGATTTTAGTTTCCGAAACTGGGTACCCAGTTTCGGAAACTAGCTGGCTCGGTTTATTTAGACAGCCAGGCCTCATCCCGCAACGGCGGGATTATAAAAAAATACCTCAAAATCTGATCCCGCGGCGGCGGGACGTAACGAAAGCATATTCGTCAACAGACCCGTAAAGTAATTTATAATTTAATTTTACAGATATTTGGCGAAAAAAGCAAGACCATGAACCGGCAACGAATCTTGGCGGCTTTACGGCAAACAAAAAACCGGGCAATTTTTGCCCGGTTTTAGTGACTATTAATATATAATGTTAATAGTCAGTGGGATTTAGCTATTTTTATTGCGCAGACTGCTGTTCGTTCACGTAACGAGTTATGGCCTCAACAACTCGAGAATCATCTTTTAGATTTTCCACCAAAACCACTTGGTCGCGGTTAATATTCATCCGGTCAAACGGGCCGTGAATTTCGTTGCCCAGCTTAATCAAAGTTAAGCGCTGTTCCTGTTGCTGGTCGGCAGCGGTATCAGTGCCTTCTTGACTGCGCTGCAGCGGCTGGGTGACAACTTGAAGATAATAAATGTCTTCCAGCACGACAGATTTTTTGGTAACCTTATTAACGTGACCAAAATAGACCTGGCCGTTGCTTAAAAATACCGCCTGCCAATGATTTTTGGGGTAGCGGTTTATCGCGCCGTCAGCGCCGCCGACTGCCGCATAATAAAGGACAAAAAGCACGATTACGGCCAAAACTAAATAAAGCAATTTTTTCAACATATTGCCGCCGCCGCGCCTTTGGCCCGCAGGACGGGCGGATGTTTTTGGAATGGTTTGTTCTGCCATATTTTTTTAAGTTATTAACAAGCTAATATTATCTTAATAAATCGGTAAAAATAAGTCAATGGGATAGAAAGGAGTAATGAGTGATAAAAAATGTTTTATAAAAATAAATGTGCCTTCGGAGCGGAAATTTAGGTCAAAATAAAGTATACTTCTGGGTGGGCGATGGCAGTACTGGCTATCGGCTGGATAGCAAATAGCAAAGAGATTACGGTTACTTTTTTAAATTGTTTAACATGCAGTTATTTTTTATTTCACCCTCGCTGCTTTCAAAAAAATCTCTGATTAAAACACTTAAGGCGGCGGCGGTCGGGACGGCCAACAAAACACCAAGGAAGCCAGCAAGTTTGGCGCCGATTAGAATTACAATGATGACAACGATTGGATTTAGGCCAACGGCCTTTTGCATAACTTTAGGGAAGATAAGATGATTTTCGGCCTGCTGAATCGCCCAATATAATAAGACAACGGAAAGCGCTTTCCAGGGCGATTGGGTAAAAGCGATAAAGACGGCGGGGATGGCGCCGATAACCGGGCCGATATAGGGAATAAGTTCGGAGATGCCGGCAATAAGCGCGAGCACTAAAAAGAATTTGATGCCAAGCAGCCAAAGGCCGATAAAAGACATGCTGCCGATGATGATGGCTAAAATAAGTTCGCCGCGGAGCCAGTGGCCAACGCGCGCCTGCATCCGTTGCGCCAAGTTATCAATGTAGGCCTGATATTTTACCGGGGTAAGGTAGCAAAGCGTCCGACGGACAGCATCTTCCTGAACTAAAAAATAAAAAGTTAAGACAAAAATTAAAACAAAAGAAATAATGCCGCCAAAGATAGTTCCAATTAAATTAAAGATGTTGCCGGCGGAACTGCTAAAAGTCGTTTGCAGAGAGTTAAGGGTGTCTTTAATATTATTTAGGAAGCCATGTTCTTCGGAATACTGGCGGATGCTTAAAAAACTGGCGGAGAGTTTATCCCAATAATAAGGGAAGTTTTGGGAAAGCTGACCGATCTGTTCGGTTAGCGGCGGAATTAATAAAAATAATGCGATGAATAAAATAAAAAAGATACAAATATAAATTAAAACAATGCCTAAGACGCGCGGTATTTTATTCTTTTGCAGAAATTTTACCGCCGGATCAAGAGCCGATGACATTAAAATCGCGACAAAAATGATAATTAAAATATCGCGAATTAAATAAATAAACCAAAGCGCCAAGAAAACGCCAACCACTTTTAAAATTGCGCTGGCGGAAATGTCAATTGTGGTTTTGTTGTTTTCGGGCATACTTCCTCCTTTAATAATTGCTTACGGATTTATTATAAGCAGAGCTTGCCACGCTACGCGTGATCCCGCGCAGAGGGAAAATTACGTCACTCGGTCTAAATGGTCCCGCAGTCGCGGGACCATTTATCCCTCGTTAGTAATTATATAATATTTTAAAAATTTAGTAAAGAGTGATCGGTAAATTGCTAAATTGATAAATTGTTAAATTGTTTCCGCCAGAGGCGGATCCCTCCCGAGGCGGGCAGGCAGCCGCGGGCTGAAAATTGTAGGATTTCTCCCCGGCGGAGTCTCCTGAAAGGGACTCCGCCGAGTTTAAGATGCGTCAGAGTCCCCTACGAGGAGAGCCTGACGAGGAGGAAAAATGGTGCACTCATTTTATTGTGCCCTTAACCTTTAACAGTTTAACAATCTGTTATATTAATTTTTTTATAACTTTTATCATTTTTTGCAACGCCAGACCGCGATGACTTAATTTATTTTTTTCCGCCTTATCCATTTCGGCAAAGGTTTTGGTCTGGCCGCTGGGGATAAAAATTACATCATAAGGCAGTTTAGGAACAGGACGGCCTTTAGGCGTTAAAGAAATTTCACCTTTGACGACACCGGAGAAAACATATTTTTTTCCTTGCGGCGAAAGCAGGACGGCGCAGGTTTCAAAATAGGCGCCGCGTTCTGGTTTTGGCACATTTTTTAACAGACCGAGAGTATGCTCAACAATATCTTTATCTTTGGCCCAGCGCGCCGAATAGACGCCGGGCTTCCCGCCCAAAGCATCAATGCAAAGGCCCGAGTCATCGGCGAGCGCCCACTCATTGGTTTTGGCAACAACAAATTTCGCTTTTTTAAAAGCATTGTCGGCAAATGTTTTTCCGTCTTCCAAAACATCATCCAACACCCCGGCTTCCTCGGCAGTAATAAGTTCAACATTAAGGCCGGCTAAAATTTGACGCATCTCAATAACTTTTCCCTGGTTATGAGTCGCAAAAATTATTTTTTTCATAAAGTTGTTTAGATGAATGACAATTTAATTATAGGACACTTTGTGCTTTGAGTAAACAACAGAAGGCGACAATAATTATTGTCGCCTTCTGCCCAACAACGCAGTAATGGTCGCCCGTTATTGTAGGGGCGATCCCTGGTGGTCGCCCGCGTATAAGTAAAGGCAAGTTTGCCGATGCGGGCGCCCGCCGGGGGTGCCCCTACAAACAATAAAAAACGGCGGTCTTAAAATAGACACGCCGCTTGCGCCCGTTCGGGCTTTAAGGTACTATGGTGTTTGGCCGGTTGGTCAGCCGAGAAGGGCGAAGGCCTTGAGGACGGCTTGCTTTTGGAAGGGATGCATGGCGATGATGCGAGCATCAGTCACACCAATTTGGCGGTCAACAAGCGACATATTAAGGATATTATCAGCTTGCTGGCGCGTAACAAAGCGCAGACCGCCGGTGCTTGGTTCAAGCTCAAGGCCGAGCAGCCAGCCGGTTGATTTGAGGCGCACGCCAAAAATGACGAATTCTTCATCTAGGCGGCTTACTCGCAGAAGCTCTCTTATACTTCATTTAGGTATTCATGAATTAGGGCGGTGAAGTTTTCACCAAGGGTGGTTGTCGCCTGCCACAGTTCTGGAAAAAAATTCTCGCTGTCCGGTACGGGATTGCCGAAGACAGTTATTTCGCAGATGCCGGGATAGGACTCGGGCGCCATTTTTTTGAGATTGAAAGGCCCGCGCGCTTGCAGAACGGCGACGAGCCCAAGCGACGGAATCTCGGTTAAAACTACCAGACCGACGCGAAACTTTTTTTCTGACACGGTTGGCTCCTTTCAGGCGCTTGGGGTTGAGGCTTCGGCTTCTTTTTCCTTTTGCTCGCGTTCAAGGCGGGCGCGATATTTTGTAGAAGAATCCCAGCCAAAAGTAATGGCGACGCCGTGGCCTTGGATAGTCCGATGCGAACCAATTCTAGCGGCGGCCTTTGTCTGAATCCAGACTTTATAGTGGTGAAGATAATAACACGTTGGCAGGCCGGGATATTTGGCGCTTGACGCGACGATCGGATCATCAACGCAGATGAAATGGAAGTTGTAGTCGCCGGATGACAGTCCAAACTCTTCGGCAAGTTCGCGGCGCAGAGCGGATTCGGGAACCTCGCCTTTCCGGATTTTTCCCGATGGAAGACGAATTCCACTCACAACCCGGCGGTCTAAATAGACACGCTGACGCTCTACCAGATATGAAAGAGGAACCGGCCTTTTTTGGACTGACGGCTTAATGGCGGGTCTGATGAGCATCACTATTAAATGCACCACCCGCACTAAACCATCAGCACCAATTTCCAGCGTTGAGTCGCCCTCATTCAATTCAGCAACCAACAGATGCAGCAAGGTTTCGCGGACTTCACCCCATTTTTCAAGATTAATGCCGTGACTTTGCAAATCGCGTTCCAACTGGCTAGCGTTGACACCCATCTTACTGCCTCCAAAAATTGTTACTAAAGAACAACAAAACGTTATTTAAATTTATGACATTTTAGGGGAATTGTCAAGGCATCTTGTTACAGCTCTTGTTCCATGTTCCATGTTCCGTGTTCCATGCCACCCGCCTTCCCATTTTCCAATTTTTCCTTTATACTTAAAATGAGTATGGCCACAATAGCTACAAACAAAAAGGCAAGACACGACTACCAAATTTTAGAAACGCTTGAGGCGGGGATTGTTTTGACTGGGGCGGAAGTAAAATCAGCTAAGGCCGGGCAGATAAATTTGAAAGGCAGTTATGTATCAATAGACAGTAAACAGCAGCCGTGGCTGACTGGAACACATATTGCAAAATATCGGCCAGCGGCCGGCACCCAAAAAAATTACCAGCCGGACCGAGAGCGAAAAATACTTTTGACAAAAAAAGAAATTAGCACGCTAATCGGGAAAGCCCATCAGCCCGGCTTGACAATTTTACCAATTTCAGTATATACTAAAGGAAGCTTAATCAAGATTGAGATCGCTGTTTGTCGGGGGAAAAAGCTGTATGATAAGCGGGAGGCGATTAAAAGAAGGGATGTTGAGAGAGAAATACAAAGGAGTATGACAAAATAATAATTTTGCTCCCAAATTGTTCGATTGTTTCATTGTTCCATTGTTATGTATGATGACGACCTTAATTATTAACAATTGAACAATTGAGCAATGGAACAATGGTTAACCGCGGGGATGTTTATAATCGACAAAAGACAATTTATAAAATAGGCAAACCAAGCCATGATAGTTAACTTGAAAAACCAGCTATCAAATTACAAATGCCAAATCATTTGTGGCTAGAGTCAAAGCGGCTTTCAGCAACTTTGCTTTAGCGCCTGTTTACGCGTAAATAACGTAGACCATCGGCCTGCCGACGCCTAATAGGCAGAGAGCCGGTGTCAAATATTAGGCTAGATAATTTTAGGTCCGAAAAATTATTAAAATTAAGGACTTTGACTTTAATAGATTTTGTCTGTTTTTTACTTTAGAGTTGAACATTAAAATAGACTAAGTTTGTAGAAATGTTTTGTAAATAACTTTTGGACAGGGGTGAAAATCCCCTCATCTCCACCACCCTACGCTCCTCGCTAGAGCTCGGAGCTTCGGGTGGCAGGCCACCCTTTGCAAAATATATGAGTCTTTCTAATTGAGGCGTAGGGTGCCCCTCGAAGTCCCGCTAAGCGGGACGAAGTGGGGCAAATTAAGTATGTATTATGCATATATAATTCAAAGCTTAGTGGATAACAGCTACTATGCAGGCTCAACGTCTAACATAAAGCAAAGGGTTAAAGATCATAATGGAGGGAAATGTAAAACAACATCTAAACATAAGCCCTATAAATTGCTTTGGTTTTGCGTGTTCCCTAACGAAGAACGAGCAATAAAATTTGAAAAATATCTAAAAAGCGGATCAGAAAAGGCATTTATAAAAAAACACTTAATATAAACCTTAATAAGTTACCAATGCGCATATCAAGAAGATATAAATTTAGACGGCCGATTAACGTTCAGCGACGTTATCGGATTAATCAATTTATCAAAGCGCCGGAAGTGCGGCTGATTGACGATTCGGGACAAAATTTGGGGGTGGTGCCGACAAGCCGGGCGCTGCAGCTGGCGCGCGAACAAGAAATGGATTTAATTGAGGTCTCGCCTTTGGCAGTACCGCCGGTGGCAAAAATTTTAAATTACAGCAAACTAAAATATCAGGAAGAAAAAGAAAGAAAAAAAGAAAAAGCAAGGCAGAAAAAAATTGAAGTCAAAGGCATTCGGCTGTCTTTAAGAATCAGCAAACATGATATTGACACCAGAATTAATCAGGCGGAAAAATTTTTAAGCGAAGGCAATAAAGTTCAGATTGAATTAATTTTAAAAGGCCGGGAAAAACAGCATCGAAACGTGGCAATCAATATAATCAACGACTTTATTAAATCAGTTGATGAAAAACTGCCGATAAAAGTTGAGCAGACAATAAAAATTCAAGGCGGACGAATTTCAACAACACTAACAAAAAAATAATTAATGCAATACCAATATACGAATGTCGGCCCAAGGCTGACCAGCCTCGGGCTGGCATGCGAATGATAGAATTAATTAGTATATTAGCAGCGAATTTATGCCAAAATTAAAAACAAGACAATCAATCGCTAAGAGATTTAAGATTACCAAAACAGGAAAAATTTTAAAAAAACCAAGCGGGCAAGATCATTTTAACGCCCGAGAAGCGGGCAAGATAACGCGCAACAAACGCGGGTTTGTAGAGACGGCAACGAGCAATAATAATCAAATTAGAAAAGCATTGCCGTACAGCTAATGCAAATTATTATTAATTATTTTATATGCCAAGAGTAAAAAGAGGAATAATCCATCTAAAAAAACGAAGGGCGCTGCGCGAGCTGACCCGAGGTTTTAAGTGGGGCCGGAAAAATACGATGAAACTGGGAAAAACAGCGGCGACTAAAGCCGGGGCCCACGCTTATATTGGACGTAAATTAAAAAAACGAACCGCGCGCCAGCTTTGGCAGATTAAGATTAACGCCGCCTGCCGCGAGTTAGGAACAACCTATTCCAGGTTTATTGATGGACTTAAAAAAAATAAGATTGAATTAGACCGAAAGGTCTTGGCGGACTTGGCGGAACATGAGCCAAAGGTGTTTGCGGCGATTGTTAAGGAAATAAAAAAGGGATAACACCGATGCCCGACTAACATCAGACCGTAGATAACACGGATTATTAAATAAATTCTGAAGTGTCGGGGCTTTGGCCCCGACACTCTTTATACCCGAGTAGCTCAAACGGAAGAGCGGTGAAAGCAGATGAACTGCACTTTGTCTGGCCGCGTTTTGTCCTCCCCCGACTTTATAAGGACTTGCGCGGCCAGTTTTTTTCGGCTTGATTTTTTGGGAGAATTGTGATATATTGGTTGATATAAAGAGAACTTCTACCCGACTTGAGTCGGGGTTGCCGGGCTTTAGCCCTGACGCCAGCTTCCGCCAGAGGCGGATCAGTGTCGGGCTGAAAAGCTGGCGAACCCTGCGTATGCGTGCGGTAGAAAAAATTGGACCGGTAGATCAATTGGTTAGATCGTCGCCCTGTCACGGCGAAGGCTGCGGGTTCGAGTCCCGTCCGGTCCGCCAGATGTCCAAGTTCGAACTATTGCAATACAAATAAATATGTATAAATATCACCACCCAAAACCAATTATTATAAAGCTCACCGACGAGCTTGGTTTTATGTTAAGAAAAAAAGCTGCAGAATATATTACTCAAAATCAAAATATAACTGGCGCTGAACGAGGCAGCAAGGAAGAACAAGGATTTGGAGCTTTGGCAGAGATGGTGGTTAGAAATAAATTAGGAATGCCAGAAATTAATCCCGAAGATCACCCATTGGGTTATGATATTTTATTGCCCTCTGGTGTAAAATTAGATGTAAAGTGTCGAGGCGGAGCCTTGCCTTTTAAAGAAGAGTATGAAAGCAGCGATGGTATCGCAAGAGAGGCAAAACATAATTTTTTTGCTAGGCAAATTTATGACGAGAAGCTTGATACAGATATTTATTTAATGACTCACCTTGAAACGCCGAAAAATAGAGAGCTTCCGGGAACTACTCGTCAGAGAAAATGGATACTTTATATTTGTGGTTGGGCATCAAAAGAGAGGGTAGCGCGCGAAGGCGTTTATCTGCCCCGTGGCTCCCTCACGGAACAAGGACGAACGTGGTTTACTTATCGAGGCCAAGAGATAGAATTTTATAACCGAAATTTAAATGGATTAAGTAAAGTTGAAGATCTTTTAGAAATCGGGCAGGTAGATGTTAAAAAAGATAAAAATCACATTGGTGATTTGAACTTAACTTCTGTTGATGCCTTAAGGATTGCCTATGATTTAATCGGTCGGGGTATTTTGTCAGAAAAACACCTTGAATTTATAAAAAAAGAAACCGACCTTAACAAAAATGTAAAGCCGATCCTGCATTCAAATCAATATTTCCATTTATTAAATTGGCTTAAACAAAGAGGAGTTTTAACCGAGAATGAAATAAAAGAAGCTCGTAAAATTTTTCAAGAAGAGCCCTATATTGGTATTTAAAAAAGTTTAACCTTTCTACTTTCTATTTTATATTGTTCTTGCGCTTCTTTAATTCTTTGTTGGCAAACATTGATATAATCTACTCGGTGTTTTTTAAAAAGATAGACTTCCTGATTTTTTTCAATGCCAATAAATTTTCTTCCTTCTAAAACGGCGGAAACAAGAAAACTTCCACTTCCGCAAGTATTGTCTAATATAATATCTCCCTCATTAGTAAATGTGCGAATGAGGTAGCGACCAAGCTCCACGGGTTTCTGGGTGGGGTGATAGACTTCTCCTTCGCTTTCGGCGGTTTTAAAGTAGACAACATCTGTTGGGTATCTTTCGCCATTGCTCTTTACTTCAACAGTTTTAAAATCACCATAGCTCCCCGTTAATTGATCTTTTCTAAAGCCTTTATTATAGGGTTCGCCAAAAGCCATTTGCGGATTGTAAATGGGCTGTTTTTTATAAAAAATACAGATATCCTCATGCTTACGGAGCGGTTGTTTTTTGGCATTAAGAAAATTGGTTGGCTTTGATTTTACCCAAGTTATTTTATACTTAAATAATTTCGGATTTGATAAAGATAGTTTTGCAGTAAATAAACCTTGTCCGGTTAAAGCGATAACACCTTGATCTTTAATAATGCGTTCGTACTGTTGCCAAAGTAAATCAAGAGGAATAACACTATCCCAACTATTTTGAGTAGTGCCATAGGGTAAATCGCACAAGATCATATCTATTGATTTTAATGGAATTTCCTTCATTACTTCCAGACAATCGCCTTCAATTACATTATTGGTAAGGTCGGGAATGGATTTTTCTTTAAAATTTTTCTCATTATCAATTATTTCTTCTTCGGTAAATAAATTTTTACGTAAATACCAAAGGCAGTAAGTGTTTACAGGCAATCCTTCTTGTTGAGCACGTTGTTCAAGCTCAATATATGAATCAGTGCCGAGCAAATTTCTAATTTCGTTACTTCCTAAATCAAAAATATTATTATATAAGTCTTTATTTTTTTCACCGAAAGCCAAAATTAACCCTTTTGACCTTGGGTTTGCTTCTTTATAATCGGGGAAATATATTGCTTTAAACATTTGAGAAGTGGGCATAGTATTATTTGTATTATTACTTATATTATAATATGATACCTATATAAATACAAACTTATTTATCCACAATATATAAATTTAAATGACATTCTATGTCATTTTGATTTTTATTAAGGACCGGTAGATCAATTGGTTAGATCGTCGCCCTGTCACGGCGAAGGCTGCGGGTTCGAGTCCCGTCCGGTCCGTATTTTAAAAACCGCCCTAAGGGGCGGCTTTTTGATGAAAGAAAACCCCTTGATATTATCGCGGGGTTTTTGGGAAACGTTCTGCGGGGAACGTTTTATTTGGGGCGTGGGCGTTTTATTCTAAGAACATCAAACGATGTTTGATATTTACACTTTGGGCATTCGAAGTATAGCCACTGAAGTTCTGAAAACCCTTCAACTTCCCATCCTTCAGAATGTTCCCAGTAACGAAGCTCTCTAACCGACAAAGGCTCATCACAATTCCAGCACCTTGCACCTCTATTTAACGCCAATAATGCATACTCTGTAAGTGTCATGTGACCTCCTGTTTTCTGTTGAGTTGCTTCTGACATAAAAGAACGATATTATATACTACAGCACTTTTTCTTATTTGTCAATAGCATCGATAGCATTGTCGTAGCAACGTGATAATGTCATAGTAGAGCAAAGTAGAAATGTCATACCT
>CAYHQU010000009.1:0-16647 GCA_964358955.1 uncultured Gammaproteobacteria bacterium
CAAAGAGCGTCGTGACGTCATAAAATAAAATGCCGGGCTTGGGGAAGTTTGGGATCTTCCTTATTTTGGAATCAAGGTCCATAAGATGTTCCTTTCTCCCTCCTTTTAAATTGTCATCCCGAGCTTGCCGAGGGATCCCCTGGCTTACAGTAATTCCTCCCCGCCGTCCCCATCATACCAACGCTCGGCCAAATCTTTTAATTTTGGATTATGCTTTTTAATAAGATTTAATTTCTTTTCCCGCCGCCAGCCCTTAAGCTGCTTCTCTCGTAAAATTGCCGCTTCCGGCGTTTCAAAAACTGCCAGGTGAACTAATTTATCAACATTATATTTATAGGTAAAGCCCTTGATTAGTTTATTTTTATGTTGAAAAACCCGATACCACAACGCGCTGGTTATACCAATATAAATTACGGTGTTCCACTTATTCATTGTGATGTAAGTGGCAAAAACTTTTTCTCCTCGCATAGAAATAATTTACTCTGTAAGCCGGGGGATCCCTCGCTCACCTCAAAGATTTTGCGATATTCATTTTAAGATATTATCAGAATTGCTTTCCAATTAAATCAATAAAGCGCTCGGGATGACAGTTATCGGTTGGTTTTAAACCACCTCGCCGTCCTCTCTATCCCCTCCTCCAGCGCCACGCGCGGCGACCAGCCCAGCTCCTGTTTAATTTTTTTGCAGTTTAGACAACTCCGTTGCTGCTCGCCCGGTTTAGCCGTCCCGTGCTCAAATTTAACCTTAACACCCAAAGCATTCTTTATCAAGCCCGCAATTTGATTGACATTGGTTTCAATACCAGTGCCGACGTTAAAACTGCCAATTTTGTCAGTGGCTAACGCGGCTAAATTTGCCGCCACCACGTCGCCGACATAAATATAGTCGCGGGTTTGGGTTCCGGCGCCGTGGATGTTTGGTTTTTCACCGACTAAAATTTTATGGCAAAAAATCGCGACCACGCCGGCTTCGCCGGCTGCATTTTGGCGCGGACCGTAAACGTTTGCAAAACGCAAGGCAACGTATGGCAGTTTATGGATTTCATTAAAATAATAAAGATAGTGTTCGGTGGTCAGCTTGGCAATTCCGTAAGGCGAGATTGGCCAGGCCGGATAAGTTTCCGGTGTCGGAATTTCAGACGCATCACCGTAAATTGCCCCGCCGGTTGAGGCAAAAATAATTTTTTTGCAGCCGGCACGGTGGGTATTTTCCAAAACATTGATTGCACCTAAAATATTGGCGTGAGCATCAGCCATTGGCTCGGCCACTGATTTTCGCACGTCAATCTGCGCCGCTAAATGAAAAACCGCTTCGGGCCTAAACTCTTGAAAAATTTTTTCCAGCTCAACGGACTGAATATCAAGTTCATAAAATTCAGCTTTATCATTCAAATTTTTTTTAGTGCCAGTTGAAAGATTATCAACAATAGCCACTTCGTGGCTTTCATTGATTAGCACATCAACGAGATGCGAGCCAATAAATCCGGCGCCGCCGGTAACCAGTATTTTAGGCATATTTTTCAAATTAATGCTATAAATTTTTTTACTATACCAAATTTATAATCAACTAACAGGTGTGGGGGCGCCGGTGACGAGGATTTTCATAAAATAAAATTTAAAAAAGACAAAAAATTAAAAATGTTGCGGACCACTCCCCCGATAGACCAATTATCTCTCAAACAATTTCAAATATTCAGAAAACACAAACAACCGATTTCGCCTGAAGCCGGTAATTTCCTTAAAAATACCGACATTTTCAAATTGCTTAACTAACGCGCCGGCCGAAGGCTGGGTTATCCGCAATCTCGCCGCGACTTGTTTGGTATTTAAGATCGGTTGAGAGTATAAATGTTTTAATAATTCTTGACCGACTTTCGCTCTCTTCCCAAGAGACATAATCTTTTGCTCGGATTGATGTCTAAGAGTAATAATTTTTTCAAATGTCAATTTACCTTTTTTGGCGGTCTCGGCAACGCCAACGAAAAAAAATTTGAGCCAATGCTCTAAATCATTTGATGTTCTAACAATAGTCAGCGCATCATAATAAGCGCCTTTATTTCTCTCAAAAAAATCTGATAAATACAAGGTTGGTTTTTGCAGAATGCCTTGCGATACAAGATATAAAGTAATAAGCAGCCGACCAATGCGACCATTGCCATCTAAAAAAGGATGGATGGTTTCAAATTGATAATGAGAAATGGCGACTTTAATTAAATGCGGCAGATCAATTTTTTTATTATGCCAAAACTTTTCTAAATCGGAAAGTAAGGCCGGCACTTCGTTAGGCGGAGGCGGAATAAAGCGGGCATCTTTCAAGGTTGCGCCGCCAATCCAATTCTGACTAGCGCGAATTTCTCCGGGGTTTTTGTGTTTGCCGCGAACGCCGGTCAATAAAATTTTGTGAGTATCTTTAAGAAGCCGCATTGAAAGCGGAAGTTTTTCTAACTTAGCAATTGCATAATCCATTGCCTTGGTGTAATTTTGGATCTCTGCCCAGTCATCTCTCCTTTCGGGGTTTATTTCTTCTTTGGGCAAGAGCGCTTCATCCATACCGGTTTTAGTGCCTTCAATTCTACTTGATGTCGTTGCTTCTTTTAAAACGTGCATACGAATAAAAAAATCAACATCGGGCACAAGCAAAGAATAAGCATTCAGTTCGCCTAGATATCTCGTCGCCTCTTCCAACAACACATCAATTTTTGGGTCTGACCAGCTAAAAACAGTATTAATTAGAGATGGAGAAAAACTCTTGTAGTTGTATTGCTGCCGATAGCTGCCGGCTTTAAATGTTGTAGTTTTCATTGATGTTAACTTTATATAAGGATATTTATATGTAAAGTTTAGCATTTAACTTTATTTATGTCAAACTATATTAAAAGTTGCATGATGAATAAAATTACAAATAACCATGCTGTCAGCCATAGCCGATAGATCTCCGTAAATTACTAATCCCAGAGCTCGGCCGTCCGAAGCCGTAACCGCGGACTGATTGGCCTACTATCTAATTTTATTTTAACAAACTTTAATAAAAATAAAAAGCCCTTATCTTCTTCACGAGAAGACAAGGGCTAAGGGTCAGAGGGTCCAGAACTCCGAAGAGTTCAAGGGGTCCAAGGACCCAAGCCTTAATGATAGTCATTTTTAATTTTACATTCATTATTCATTTTGTCAGTCTTCGCCTGATCTCGCGAAGCGATGACATTTTTAATTATTCATTTTCTAACACTTTCCTAAAATACTCAATCGTTTTTTGCAGCCCAGCTTCCAGTGGCACGCTTGGCGCCCAGCCCAGTTTTTCTTTTGCCAGCGTAATGTCGGGACGACGCTGGCGCGGGTCGTCAGCCGGCAGGGGCTGATAAATAATTTCGGATTTACTGTTTGTCATTTTTATCACAAGCTCAGCCAACTGTTTAATTGTAAATTCACCCGGGTTGCCTAAATTTACCGGGCCGGGCCAGCTGTCGCTTTCCATCATCGCAAATAATCCAGCCACTAAATCTGAAACATAGCAAAAAGAACGTGTTTGGCCACCGTCGCCGTAAATTGTAATTGGCAGACTACGCAAAGCTTGAATAATAAAATTGGAAACAACGCGGCCGTCGTCTTTGGCCATGTTCGGGCCATAGGTGTTAAAAATTCGCACCACCTTAATTGGCACGCTGTCTTCGCGGTGATAATCAAAAAATAGGGTCTCGGCGCAGCGCTTGCCCTCGTCATAGCAGGCGCGCGGGCCGATTGGGTTGACATTGCCGTTATAGTTTTCAGTTTGCGGGTGAACAGTCGGGTCGCCGTAAATTTCCGAAGTTGAGGCCTGAAGCACTTTTATTTTACCTAATTTTTTGGAAAGTTCAAGACAGTTAATCGCGCCTAAAACATTAGTGCGCACGGTCTCCACCGGAGTTTTTTGGTAATGCACCGGCGAGGCCGGACAGGCCAGATTATAAATCTGGTCAACTTCCACAATGAATGGTTCGGTTACGTCTTGCTCAAGCAACTTGAATTTAGGATTTTCAAGCAAAGAGGCAATGTTTCTTTTTTGGCCAGTAAAAAAATTATCCAGACAAACAACCTGGTTTCCTTTTTCCAGTAAAAATTTACAGAGGTGGGAGCCGATAAACCCCGCACCACCCGTAACTAAAATTCTAAGCACAGAAATAAACTTTAATTTTTAATATTAACCAAAAAATTATTTTAAAATCATCGGGGGTTGGTGCGGGGTAAACCCCGCGCCGCCGGTAACTAAAATCCTCATAGATTACATTTCTTATTTTCCCCTCCTTAGATAAGGAGGGGCGAGGGGAGGTTTGAAGTTGAGCGCTTCAGACCCCCTCTTAATCTCCCCCTTATCTAAGGGGGAGAAATATATTTCCAGCTTGTTTTTATGTTTTTATGTTTTAATGTTTTAATGACCTCAAATAACTTTCCACCAACCCGTCCAGCCCGCCATCTAAAACACTTTCCGCCTCCGCGGTTTCATATTCCGTCCGGTGATCTTTTACCATTTTATACGGCTGGAGCACATAGGAGCGGATTTGATTGCCCCATTCAGCTTGGAAAATTTCACCACGAATATCAGCTAAATTTTTTTCAGACTTTTCGGCCTGCAAATGCATCAGCTTAGCTTTTAAAAAACGCATGGCCATTTCTTTGTTTTGCAGTTGTGAACGTTCATTTTGACATTTAACCACGAGGCCGGAAGGCAGATGCGTAATGCGGACGGCCGAATCGGTGGTGTTGACGCTTTGGCCGCCATGGCCGGATGAACGAAAAACATCGATTTTTATGTCTTGGTCTTTTATTTCAACATCAGTATCAGCAGTAATTTCCGGCAGAACTTCAATTAAAGCAAAGGAGGTGTGGCGCATTTTTTCGGCGTCAAAAGGCGAGATTCGCACTAAGCGATGGACGCCGTTTTCTGATTTTAGCCAACCATAAGCAAATTGTCCGGACACACTGATAGCGGCGCTTTTTATTCCGGCTTCATTGCCGCGGTTTTCATCAATTATTTTTGTTTGAAATTTATGTTTTTCGCAAAAACGTAAAATCATCCGCATTAACATTTCGGCCCAGTCTTGGGCTTCAACGCCGCCAGTGCCGGCATGAAAACTGACAATTGCATTATAGCGATCATAGTGGCCGGAAAATAAAATAAAAAACTCCAGCTTGGCGAAGTTTTTTTGGAGTATTTCTAATTTGTCAGAAATTTCTTTTTCAATAGTTAGATCATTTTCCTTGGCGGCAATTTTTGCCAGTTCGGATAAATCAGCAACTTCTTTTTTAAGGTTTTGCCAATTTTGCAGATCTTGCCGCAGTTGTTCACATTTTTGACTAACACTTTTAGCATTATCGGGATTAGACCAAAAATCAGGCTGGTTCATTTCAGTTTCTAATTTTTTTATTTCCGCTTCGGTAGACCCAAGGTCAAAGCCACCTCCAGGCGGCGGAAATTTTTTCTTTCAGCGCGGTTAGTTTTTCGATTAGGTCGTTCATAAATTCTACCCTGCCCATGGCAGGGGTGTGTCGCCTCGCGGCAACCTTACTTTATTTAATTCACCGATATCAACTTCGCCTTCTATACTTTCATCAACATTAATAACACTGCGCACTAATTCTTGAGCGATCGGACCACTAAGTTTTTCAGCGATGTATTTGTAACTAGAAAAAGGGTTAGATTCTAATTCGACAAAAGTACTGACTTCCCGATGTTTTAGCAGGTTGCCAGCAATATAGCCGGTAATTCTCCAAGATGATTCTTCATCTTTAATATACAAAGTTTTAGTTGATTGCCAAAATTCTTTATAAGGGACTTGATACTTTTTTCGATATTCTCTGGAAATCCCGGAATGCAACATTATTTTTACCTTGGTCATCACACTGCCTTCTTTTAAATAAAACTTTAAATGAAAATGATTAATGGCAATACTAAACGCAAGAATTGGTACGTTTAAAATTTTTTTGATTTCTATTACTTTATTCAAGACTATCTGTTTTTGCTCTGATAATTTGAAGTAGGGATAGTGTAAAAAAGTTGAGGTTGTTAAAAAATAAATGGAGCTGTCCGGCCAATAGATTTTTTGTTTTTGCGGTAGTGGTTGCGGCAGATACTGTCAGCAATGTCAACACGTTGATGACCCCTGCCATGGGCAGGGTAGAAATTTTTACTTTACTATGCATCCTTCCGTAGTAACAAATTCCATCGGCGGATAGATGGTAGCGCAGTCGCAATATTCGCCAAATTTTGTCTTCAGCCATTGTCCGCCGGTATTGATACAGGCCTGATAGCTGCTTAAGATTTTTTGCCTGACTTCAAGCGGAACTTCAACGCATTTTTCAAAATCTTGATTATAAATTGCGGCGCAGCCCGAGCGGGACTGGCAGTTTTTTTCGCCAAGATTTTCACAGTTAAAATGAGAAGCCGCCCAAATACTGTAACCATAAAAGCCGGATAAGGCAACGATTAAAAGAACGCCGATGCCAAGTAAAATGTAAAAATGTTTAATTATTTTCATAAAATAGTAATTGACAATTAGCAATTGGTAATTATTTTACCATTTATAATTTTTACATCTTCCTTTTTTAACAGTGAGATTTTCTTTTTTACACCCAACACATAGCCGCCAATCTCGCCGTTTGATTTTATCACCCGATGACAGGGCACAACTATCAGCTTTGGATTTTTCTTTAAAGCCGAGCCAACCGCCCGCGCCGCTTTTGGCCGGCCGGCCTGTTTTGCAATCTGCTTATAAGTTGCCACCTGGCCTCTGGAAATTTTTTTTACCGCCCTAAAAACTTTTTTTTCAAATTCGGTCATCATTGCTGTAATAAGCTTTGGTAGCCGCTTAATGCTTGTTGAATTAGCGGCGGCAGATAAATTATGCCAAAAATTAACGGCACAATAATGATTATAATTTTTATAATATTAAAGACGCGCTGCCACGCTAAATTGCGGTTAATCTTAGACAACATCGCATAATTTGCTTTTGAATATTCTAAATTTTCTTCAAGCAGGGATTGAAATTGTTCAGCTTCGGTTGGTTTTTGCGTGATTTTTATTTTTGGTTCTTCACTACCGGGCATAATACCCTCCTTTTATAATAAAGGGCGACAAACTCAAAGGCGCCAAAAAGAACGCCGACATAAAATAAGTCGCCAACTAAAGTATTTCTAAAAAATGGCAAAGCCATAATGTAGCTTTGCATTAATCCAGTCCAGCTTTTCGCGTACCAGGGCGAAAACTGCCAGACGGCCCAGTTGGTAAGGACAAAAAATAGAATTGAGCCGGAGAATGAAGCGCCAATAACTGTCTCTACGCTTTTATATTTTTGCACCACTAACCCTAACAACCCAATTAAAACAAAACTGCCATACACTGCACTCATTAATGGCCACTCGTAAAAACCAAGAAAAATATCACCGATAAACATTGAAATTATCGGGATGGAAAAAGCGTAGCGTTTTCCTAAATAGACGCCGGAAAAAAGAGCGATGGCGGCGATTGGCGCAAAGTTGTAGGCGTGAGGGAGAAGGCGAGTGGCCACGCCAAGCGAGATTAAGATTACCGAGATGATGATTTTTGATTTTTCGGTTTTCATAAAGATTAATGTTAAATTGTTAAATTGTTAAATTGTTAACCGTCGTCGTAACAATTTAACAATTTAACAATTTTATTATTATTTAATATTGCGCCTCTGCGTATTTCCACGCCACCACGTCCCCGTCAGCCAGTGGATAATTACTGGCGCCAACTTCAGCAAAGACATCATTGACAAAGTAATGCCAAAAAGTATTTTTGACCGGGTCGTTTTTGACATTATTGATGGATTCAATCAGCGCTCCCAGCCCGGCGCCGTAATCTTGGTAGCTGAACTCAATTACATTTTCGGCAGTGACTTTTTTCAAGAGATCAAAGACGGTCTGGCCGAGCTGCATTTCAATGTCACGATAATTTTGCACTTCTCCATTACCATAGTCCAAAATTAACGCCACTGTTATTCCAGCTGCAAGTTTATCACTAATCGTCGGCGCCACGGCTGGTTTTTGCATCACTGAAATTCCCACCAATAAACCAGCTAAAAAGACAACTACTAAAATTATAATTTTGGCAAATAATTTCATATTAATTTATTCGTATCTATTAGTATCATTCGCATGTCCCCCTTCGGGGGATCGCCCGTAGGGTGATATTCGTATATTAGCATTGCACTTCTTTTTTAATTTTACAACAAAAAACAGAATCAAGCAAGCGGTAAAAAACAAAGCTGTCAATAAGATGATTAACAGATAATTATGGGGCGCAGACACAGTCAGAGGGATTTTTACACCGGAGCTTGTTATTAGTCCGGCGCCGGCCAAAGGCGAGGCGACAACCGAGATGCTGGTTTTTATTTTGCCGGCGTCACTGTCGGCCAGGGCTAATTTGACAATTTGATTTTCACCAGGATAGAGTTTAAATCTATTTGGTGAAATAATTATTTTGTCACTGAACTCGTCGGCAAAAACACGATAGCTTGCCGGCTCATCGTAGGAGTTCATTATCAGCAGTTCTGATTCGGCTGGTTTGTCTTTGGCAGCTTCCATGTTGATGCTGGTCGGTTTGACAGTTAGGCCAACGGCTAGGGCTTGAGGCACGATCAAAAAACTCAACAAAAGTAGTAGGCAGATTGTTAGAGATTTAAATTTCATAATAAGTTTGACTTAATTTTCAATTTTACAATTTTTAATTTTCAGTTAATTTTCAATGACTCAATTTTCAATTACGACGGGTTAAAAATTGAAAATTAGAAATTGAATGGAAATTAGTTGCTTTAGCAACTATCCCGCTCTGCGGGATGAAGGCCAAGCCTTCATTAAAAATTGAAAATTTTGCTATTTCTATTTACTGGGAATGACAGTGCCGCAGTCATTGACCACGGCACTGTCTAAATAGCATATTTCAGCGTGCGATTGCCCAAAAGATCAGCTCGCCGGTTTTTATACCGGAGTCAAGATAGGTGCTGGGGATGGACAGACTGACGGCGGCATCAGCGGATGCACCAGTATTAAGGTTTAGCCGATACAGACCCCAGGGCTGGCTGTTCAATTTTATATTGTTCACGAATAAATTGTCGCCGGTAACTTGCGCGGAGATCTGGAGGTTTGACTGGCCATCGTTTGCGAGGGTTACACTTTGGGTTGCCGACTGGCCGGGTTTAAGTTTGCCAAAATTAAGTTGGTCAGCGTTTAGCCCAAATGAAATTGAGTCGCCGCCGACCTGTCCCCCGCCGCCGGGGCTAACCGGGCCGGTGCTTTGGTCAACTTCCACTTGAAGACCGAGATTTTGCGAGACGCCATCACCGACTCTTACTTGATACTGGGCCGAACGGATGTGGCCGGCTTTTACCGCATATAAATTATAAAAGCCGTCGGGCAGATTTAGTTCCGCTTGGCCGGATGCGGCTGTCACATAATCATGATCGCCGCCGCGGACGATTGCTTGGTCTACAGAATGCCAAGCGCCGCCACTGTAACTTTCTACGGTGGCGGTTATAATTTCTGAATTATTTACAGCGTCAGCGCTTAAAATCAGACGCAATGGCGTCCAGCCCCAGTCGCCGTAGTAATAAAGCACCTCGTCGCCAGTTTGCAGCAAATATTGATCAGCGCTTTTTCCAAATGAATTATAATTCAGAAAACCAAGCCAGCCAGACATCCCGACGGCCGCCTCATTATTGATTTGCTGCAAATAAGGGCCGTAGTCAGTATCAGTAATGACATAAGTATAGCCGCAAACTGCCGCGCCATTTCTAACAATGTCTAAAGCATTAGTAGCCGTTATATAAGCATCACAAATTTGCGCCTGCTGGCCTTCAAGGCGCAGATGATAGCTGCCAGCTGGTTGCCGCTGATAATAACCAATTGGCATGGTCGCTTCAGACAAAGCAATGGCCGCATCAATCGTGGCGGCGGTAATTGCGCCCGGGTCGGTTGACTTCCAGTCATAAGAGCCGTCTTGATTTTTTAGCGACTCTAAAAAAGTAACTGGCGTCCGGCCGTTTTTTTGCCAACTGTCCGGCTGCTGACCAAGTTTTCTAATCGCCAAAATTACCCAAGCAGAAGAATTGGCATCGGACTCCCCGGCGCCGTCCCAGGAAAAACCACCGTCGGAGCTTTGAACTGACTGCAAATAATTTACCGCGGCGGTCACGGCGGCGCCGGCTTGATTCTCGCCACTTTCAACTAAAGCCAAAATTGCCGCGGCCGTATCGTTGGTGTCGCTTGGCTGCCCCACGCCCCAGCCAAAACCACCATCAGAATTTTGATGGGCTAAAATAAAATTTTTGGCATCAGTGATGGCCGGGGAATTTCTCGCTTCACCTGCGGCCGCCAAAGCCAGCAGTCCCCAAAAATCATCATTCAGTAAAGTTGGATCACCAAGCTGGTTGTTTTGCTGCAAACTTTTTAGCTGCGCCACATAATCAATGTTGCCAAAAGTGGTTGGGTCTAAATTCAAAGCGCTTAAAGCCAAAATTGTTTTAGCATAGGCATTGGCAGTATTACCAGATACGCTTTTTAGATGATCAGTGGCAATATTAGCAGCACCGGCCGCTTTTAGCGCCATGGTAGTCCATGGCGATTGGGTTTGCGCTTTTAGATAATCAACGGTTGTCTGGCTGACGTCGGCGGTTGTTGGTTTTGGCGCGGTCAACACAAGGACTGCCAGCAGGACCAAAGCGCCAAAGATTTTTTTCAGTTTTGATTTCATAAAAAATCTCCCTTTTTCGAGGGAGCGGTTTTGATGGGCTGATCAGAGCAGCCACATTTTCACCACTCTTTAGTCTCGAAGAGTTTAGTGAATAAATGAAAATCATTGTCCGCAATTAATCCAGCTTTCCGCAGATTGACGCAGATTACAGCCCGCCGCCGACTCCAAATACATTCCGTGGCTAATTAATGGCAGGCGTAGAGCAAAGCTCACTACGGGGCACGCGCGGATTTACGCAGATAATAATTTTCTTTAAATCCAAATTTTCTCGACCTGGCTTATTTGAGCTTTGTGAGATTCACCCTTAGACTTCACCCCTTCGGGGCTTCGCTTAGGGTAATTTTTGGCTTTGCTCAAAATTACAGTTGCGGCTCAGCGGAGGATTTACACCTCGCTTCGGAAAATATGGATTGTTTTTAAAGATAATTTAATTATAAACAGGTAATAAAATGTTGTCAAATTATATTGTGGATAATTTCAATCCCCACACTTAAAAGCGATCGCTTTTAAGTGTGAAATTAATTTTTTAATTTTAACTCTTAATACCCGAACTGCTGGCGGTGGAGTATTTTATTGTTTAATATGATTATTTGATAAGACCAAAAATTTTTTTGAAATGCAACTCGTTATCAATTTTTTTTGACTCAATTAATCTGACGTATTTTCTTGCGTTATAAATTTCAATTAAAAATTCCAGCTCGTTTTTGCATTGATAAGGAATTATCCAGACACTTTTTTGAAATTCACAAAAACCTAAATTCTTAAGGCGAAAACGGAAAATTTCTCTAAGTCGTTTTTTATTTTCGGGAATATCAAAAGATACAAGCTGCCACTTGCCATTCCAACGTTTTGTTTTTTTGATTTGCATATCATCAATATTGTAGGTTAAAGCCTTCTTTTGGCCAGAATCAGTCAAAATTATCGTAGTTGTACCATCGTTGTTTTCTTGAATTTTTATTAATTTAGATTTATAAAGCCCTTGGATTGCCCGGTCAACTGAAAAATTATTAATTTTATGCCACTGTTTTTTCATTTCTCTTAAGATACGATAATGCTGAAATGTATTACGGGTTAGCCCTAAAGCGACCCAACCCGAAAGTAGTAATAATATTTTTTGCTGCGTTTTACCCAATCCTTTTGACATATTTATATTGACTCCATTTCCACACTTAAAAGCGATCGCTTTTAAGTGTGAAGTTAAAAATTAGATTTTATTGGATAGTTAAATAAATAATAGCACGATATAACGTCTGGGCTCTTAATACTCTATCCCGCGTCGGGCTAATAGGCCGCGCTGGTAGGGATGTTTTATTGCTTTTATTTCGGAAACGTAGTCGGCGAGTTTTATAAGCGCGGGGGCGACTTTACGGCCGGTGAGGACTAATTCAAGGACGGCGGGTTTTTGGGCGATGAGTTTTATAATTTGTTTTTCAGTGATAAGTTTAAAATGTAAGGCAAGATTTATTTCATCTAAAATTACGAGGTTGTATTTTTTTGAGTTGATGGCTTTTTCAGCGAGCGCATAAGCTTTTTTGGCGGCGGCAAAATCAGCGGCTGATGCGGCTTTGGTTATAAAATTTTCCTCACCAAAGCGATAGACGGTGATGTTTTTTACTGCTTTTAGAATTTTCAGCTCACTTGAAGGTTTGGCTTTCATAAACTGAATTAGACAGACAGATAGGCCGGCGCCGGCGGCGCGGACGGCAAGGCCTAAGGCGGCAGTGGTTTTGCCCTTACCGTTGCCGGTGTAAATATGGATTTTACCAAGTTGGTTTTTCATACTATTTTTTAGTCAATTATAAGTAATCCCTGACCGCGTTAAGTGCGCGGCGGAGTCCCCTTCGTGGAGAGCCGGCCGGGGAGGAAATACTATTTTTATTTTACCAAAAAACCCGACAGATTGGTAGCTGGCGGGATGAGGGCCTGTTGGCGATGAAACACCAACGGCCAGCGAGTCTGCGGTAAGACGGATAAGACATATAGGTCGTATAGGTCTTATAGGATAAGTCTTATAAGACTTATAAGACGGAATTTGGCGGTCACACCGCTAACGGCACAACCTCCAATTTTGACTTACTCACATCTTGAGAAGCCGCAGACGCGGCATTTGAGGCAGCCCTCCCCTATTTCAAGGATATTGCCGCATTCGGGGCATTCGGGCGCCTGTCCCAGGTCGGCGATTGACTGCCGATAACTTTTTACAGTTGTCAGCGGCGGCGTTTCTTTCTTTTCATTTTTAAAATCAAGCTCAAGTTTTGGTTGCTGTTTGGAAATATGGCGTTCTAAAATTTGGGCGATGGCATCGGGTAGCGATAAAATCATGCCGTTTTCCGACCAAGACGGCATTGGGCCGCGGATACCTTTTATTTGTTCAATGACGTCTGTTGCCGGAATGCCGGAACGAAGCGACAACGAAATTAACCGACAGATGGCTTCGGATTTAGCGGCAAAGAAACCGCCGGCTTTGCCGATTGTCGCAAAGACCTCAAAAGGATTGCCGTTTTCATCATCATTAATGACAACGTATAAATCGCCGTAAGAAGTTTTAACTTTATAGGTCATGCCGCGCATAACCGGCGGGCGGGAACGTTTAATCAAAGTTTGGGGCACAACTGCGGCGGTTTCTTTTTTTTCTTTATTGCGGCCAGTGGTTAGAACTTGAACTTCGCGGCTGCCGTCGCGATAAACAGTAATGCCTTTGCATTTGAGTTTAAAGGCGAGCAGATAGGCCTTGGCAATGTCTTGACGGGTCGCGGAATTGGGAAAATTAATTGTTTTTGAGACGGCGTTGTCAACGTATTTTTGAAAGACGGCCTGCATGCGGACGTGCCATTCCGGAGAAATATCGTGGGCGGTAACAAATACCTTTTTAACATTTTCGGGAATTTCGGGAATTTTTTGAATTGAACCGGAGTCGGCAATTTGCTGCATCAGCTCTTTTGAATAAAAATCTTTTTCCTTGGCGACTTTTTCAAAATATTTATTGACCTCCACTAATTTTGAGCCATCTAAAATATTTTTTACAAAAGAGACGGCATAAAGCGGTTCAATTCCCGAGGAGCAGTCGGCCATGATGCTTAAAGTTCCAGTCGGGGCGATTGTTGTTCGGGTCGCATTGCGGATTTGGGGCTGGCCGGTTTTATCGTAAAGACTGCCGGGAAAGTTAGGAAAAACGCCTTTTTCAGCAGCCAACGACCGCGAGGCAAAATCGGCATTGTCTTTAACAAAACGCATTACCCGCTCGCCAAGATCAAGGGCTTCTTGCGAATCATAAGGAACATTTAGCTGCAGGAGCATGTCGGAAAAACCCATGACGCCAAGCCCAATTTTGCGGTTGCCTTGGGTATTTATTTTTATTTCTTCAAGCGGATATCGATTCAGGTCAATAACATTGTCAAGGAAGCGGACGGCGGTGCCAATCACTTCCTTAAGCCGTTCATAATCAATTGTTTTTCCAATTTTACCGGGAAGCTCTTTTATAAATTTTGCCAAGTTGATAGAGCCAAGGTTGCAGGATTCATACGGCAGGAGGGGCTGTTCGCCGCATTCGAAGGTGACAATTCCATTAGTAATAAAGAGATTAGTTTTAGGTTCTGTTAAATCATAAAGAATTTGGGATCCAGCTTTGACTACTGATTTTACTTTATCCTCAAAGATGGTATTCCGTAAATGATATTTTTTTAACTTATTAATTTTTAACTGATGAGTGTTTCCTAAAAAACCAATTATCTTAATAAATTTAGTAATTTGATCTTTACTAATTTGTAATTCATAACAAATACCGTCAGTACTATAAGATTTTGTAAAACCCTGCTTATTTATATAAGTAAACATTCCAGTTCTTGGTTTTCGACAACGGTTATATATTCTGGAAATGATTCCTAAATTTAGAAGTAGCAACTGAACTTGTTGCAATAACTGCTTTGATTTAGAAGTTAACCTAATATAATTAGTATGATTAACTTCATGAATTGCCACCGTCCCGTCGGCTGTAAAGAGACCCTGCAAAAAACCAATCACAGCCGGTTTGGGGGCAGTGAAGATGGTTTCGGGCACAACTTTACTCCCAGCTTTAGCAGCGCTGACGCCCAGCTTTGAAAAAAATTCAACAAAGGATTGACCGTGATAAGAAAGATGGTAGACGTTGTTGTCCCGCCTTATTTCATTAATTTCAGCGCCGTACCACTGGTTTAAAATGGGTTTTATTTTTTTCAAAATCGGAAAATCATTTTCGCTAAACGTAAAACCAACCCGACAATTTTTATCGCCTGAACGCAGCCAGCCGTCGCCAACCAAAAGACCCAAGGCCTGCCCCAGTTCTTTGCTCCAGGCTTTGGGAAAAGATTTTTTTGCCGGCGCAAAGGGCAGCTTAAAGTCGGCGCTAAACTTACCAGCGCCGCCTTGAATTAAAACCGTCTGGCCGGCTTTTAGGTTTTGGAGTTCAACCCAGCCTTTTTCCTTGGTAAAAATTTTATGGTCGTAAGAGCCGGTCAGCGCAAAGCCAGATTTAGTGGTTAACGTCATGACTGGCTGTTTGCCTAATTTAAAAACTTTAGTAATTTTATTAAATTCTAAACCACTGCCATTCACAGCGCGCTTATCAACCAAAATTTTTAACGGCTTGCTTTTTTTGAATTCGGCATAAATATCCCGTATCCGTTCAAAACCATTGCCAGTGGAAATTAAAGTCTCGCCGACCACGCAGGGATTGGTGCTTTCAATTTGGCCGAGGTGCGGGGTTGGGTTATGGCGATTGATTTCATCAATAAAAATTACGCCCGGGTCGCCGTTTTGCCAGGCGCCATCAACAATTTTATCAAAAACATCTTTAGCTTTAAGTTTTTGGACAACTTCATTATTTGAAGGATTAATTAAATCATATTCGGCGTCAGCTTCCAAGGCATTAAAAAAATTATCAGTTAAGGCAACAGAGATATTAAAATTATTGAGTTGGCTGTTGTCTTTTTTGCAGGTTATAAATTCAAGGATGTCGGGGTGGTCGCAGCGCAAAATTCCCATGTTGGCGCCGCGGCGGGTGCCGCCTTGCTTGATCGCTTCGGTTGCGGCATTAAAGACCTGCATAAAAGAGACGGGGCCGGAGGCAGTCCCTTTGGTGGACTGCACCAGGCTGTTTTTCGGACGAAGGCGAGAGAAAGAAAAGCCAGTGCCGCCGCCGGATTTGTGGATTAAAGCCGTGTTTTTTATTGAGCCAAAAATACCTTCCATTGAATCTTCAACCGGCAGGACAAAGCAGGCCGAAAGCTGGCCCAGCGAAGTTCCGGCGCCGGTAAAAGTTGGGCTGTTGGGTAAAAATTCCAAGCTAACCATGATATCTAAAAATTTATCAGCGAAGCATTCCACCTCCTTGTCGGTTTTATTGGATTTGCTTTCAGCGGACGCAATAAAATTAGCGACGCGCCTAAACATTTCATAGGGCTTTTCAATAACTTTGCCTTTTTCGTCTTTTTGCAGATAACGTTTTTCAAGCACGGTTATCGCGTTGTCCGATAGTTTCAATTTTGATTCACCAAGGCCAAAAATCATAGAATATTTGTTTATTTTTTCACTGCGGAATTTTTTAGGCAGTATTTTTATTTTACTACAATATTAAATTTTATACAAAATTTTTCAAAAATAAAACTACAAATTTATATCAATAACTCAAATATGGATAAAAAAACGGATCACCCTCCGTAATTTGCAGCTAATTTGTAGTTTTTGTTTATATTTATTGGTTTTTTTTATTTTTTTTGATACTTATAGATACGATTGCTAAAAAACTGCTAAATTGTTAAACGGGAAAGCGCCAAGGCGTTGATACGTCTTATAAGACGTATATGACGTATAAGACGTATATGACTCATGAGACGATTGAGCGACTGGTTAGATAGAGGATCCCTGTCTGGC
>CAYHQU010000010.1:0-1985 GCA_964358955.1 uncultured Gammaproteobacteria bacterium
CCCAAACGCTTTTCCTAAAATTATAAACTCTCATCGTGGAATTAAAAACAGTAAAATCAAAACTTTTGACAAAAAATTAAATGAAAAATTTGATAAAATGTTAATGTGGGGCATAAAAGGGGACCGGCTGGAAAAACTCGCCAAAATTATCCAGCTTAAAAAAATGTCCGCAAATACCAAAAGTGTCTCTAGTCAAAACGACACCCGCGTCATCATCTCTGATTCTATGTTAAAATTCCACGAACAAGACCGCCGCGCCGAGTACCGTGATCAATGGTTAGAAAAACTTAACTCTCTATAAAGCCATCCAAAAACAAAAGCAGTCAATAATCACGATCGTAGCTATTGACTGCTTTTGTTTTTTGGATATTTTTGTTATAATAATAATGTATGAAAGAACCACTAACCGAAAGACTGTTATTATTAATGGCTGATTTAGCCGATTATGGCTACCGTGCCAGAACTGTTGCTGGCGCTCTTGCCGACTCTGGTGATCCTCGTTACATGCCCCATCGTCGGGCGATGCTTAAGTATTTGGAAACCAAAGAAGGAAGAAAAAAAATAAAGAGCGCCTATGATGCGCTAAAGCGTCGGAATTATTTACAAAAAATAATATTTAATGGAAAAATCGCTTATATCTTATCCGAAAAAGGAATTTTACGAGCCGGTGAATTAAAGACAAAATATTTAAGAAAGGAATTAAAGAAAAAGAAACTTCAAAAAGGCCAATTTTTAATGGTCTTTTTTGATGTCCCAGAAATTGATCGGAAGAAAAGAGATTTATTTCGCAGTGGGCTTCGTAATTTAGGATTTGAGCCGGTGCAAAAGAGTGTTTGGGTATCATCAATTGACGTTTCCAAAGAGTTAAAAGCGTTAATAAAAGATTACCAACTTGAATCGTGCGCTAAGTCTTTGCTTGTAAAAGAATTTTAACCAGCAGTCAATAATTACGATCGTAATTATTGACTGCTTGTGTATATGAACAAGTTTAAAAAAATAATTGAGGGTTTATTTTACTTTTTTATTTTTCTTCTGCCGTTGCAGACGCGGTGGATTTTTCAGCCGCGGTTTTTGAACGGCGGTTTTTGGGAATATGGCAGCTTCAGTATTTACGGCACGGAAATTTTACTTTGGCTGATTTTAATTTTATTTTTTATTTATCTTTTAGTCAGCCGGCTAAAGCTGGAATTTTCAAAAATTAATTGGAAAAGCGCAAAATTTTTAATCCTGATTACTGTTTACTTATTATTGATTATTTCCTTTATTTCAATCTTCTGGGCGGAGGACAAATCACTGGCGGCTTTTTCCGTCTTTCGTCTCCTTGCGGGTATTGCCTTATTTTTATTTATTGTTAATTTTAGTTTTGCTGCCAAAAAATTTTGGTGGGCCGTGGCGGTCTCCGCTGCCGTTCAGGGTGCACTATCATTTTGGCAGTTTGCAACTCAATCGGTGGCGGCAAATAAATGGCTCGGGCTGGCGGCTCATTTTAACTGGCAGCAAGGTGATTCGGTCGTGGAAATGGCATCGGGACGGTGGCTGCGGGCTTATGGCTTACTGCCGCATCCAAACATGCTGGCTGGTTTTTTAGTTTTTGGATTAGCTGGCGTTTTTTATCTCTGGCTTTCGGCGGGAAAAAAATCTCACCGCCGCTGGCTTTTATTTTTTAGCTTGGCAATCACTGCGGGTTTATTTTTTTCATTTTCCCGCACAAGCTGGCTGGCGTCTTTGGTGGCCGTGGGAATTTTAATGATAGTATATCTATCAGGCAACCCCCTCACCCTAGCCCTCTTCCCGCAACTGCGGGAGGAGAGGGGAGCTGTAAGGCGCTGGTTTAAACAAAAAAACAACCCGCTGTTACTGGTGATTTTTTTTATAATTATTTTTTCTTTGTTCGCGCTGATTTTTTACGAGCCGTTTCTAACCCGCCTCCGCGGCGGCGACCGGCTGGAAATAAAATCAACCGCGCAACGCGTCAATCAGTTTCA
>CAYHQU010000010.1:2085-16580 GCA_964358955.1 uncultured Gammaproteobacteria bacterium
GGAGAGGGAAAATACGAGACTTGATTTTTTTATTTAATAATGTAAGATAATATTTAACAGTTAATGGTTGACTGCCGCTCTTTTTAAGAGAAAGGATTAGCTCATGAAAAATGAGACAGTCCATTCCATGACCCAGGGCCAGCTTAAAGACGTTGCCGCCACTCTTATTGGATCAATTCCCGAACTAAGCTTTGACGAGGCCAATGTGATTATTGGCAATAAACGGCAGCTTGTCGCCGATATTCAGAAAGTAATGCATCAATTAAAAATAGGGCCAATCATCAGCGTCTCCGTCAGTCCGAAAACACCCTACCAATATAATGATCGTGAGCTTATCAGCGATGTAGAAATTCCCGCAGGTGAATTTGAGCTTGAACTCGTGGATATTTTTTATGACACAGAATTAAAGATTAGCGGTCAGCAATTAGTTGGCCGCGCCCTAAAAGAAGATGCGTCGCTAAACCAGCGCTTTGCTGAAGCCGTATTGTTAAACAAAGAAAAAATTCCCCGATCTTGGCGTCAGCATATTCTGGCTTTTCCAGGCACTGTCCGCCGCGACCCAAGCGGCGGCGGTTGCATCTGCCTTCTTGTCTGGAATGTTAGCAGTTGGCATCTCCATTTCTCCTGGCTTGGCAAAGATTTTAACTCTAATGTTCGGCTTTTGCGTCACCGCCAGTAGCCCCTAAGCTCTTTTGTCATTAATTGAGTTGTTGTTCTCAACATTTCACCCCCTGCTTCTCATCAAAGCAGGGGTTTTTCTTGTGGCTGAAAAAATGTGATAAGTAAGACGGATCGGTCAGATATGACTTATAAGTCCGGTAAGACGACGGCGTGTTGGTGAAATAGCGCCAACATCCAGCGTGAAACTAATAGGACCGATAAGTCGTATATATGACGTATAAGACGTATATGACCAATAAGACGGCTCGGACTTTTTAGCGGTTCATTAGACCCCCCTCACCCTTGCTCTCTCTCGCGCTGGGGAGAGGGAAAACAGGGCCTTGACAAAATCTGTCAATTTGCTATAAGATATGGTAATATAAATAATCCTATCGTTACTCAAATATCCGCGATGGATCTGCGCTGTAGATCTGCGCGAAGATCCGCGGCGCCATTGCCAAATAAACAGATATTATCCAACATTATACAAAATGTAAAAAATTAATAATTAATTATCTAATCTTATGAAGCTAAAACCTTTAGGCAACCGCGTGGTTGTTCAGCCAATAACCGCAGCCGAAACCACTAAAACCGGAATAATTTTACCCGACACTGTTGATAAAGAAAAAAAAGCCGAAGGCAAAATTATTGCTATCGGCAGTGGTGAAAAAATTTTAAAGCTTGGACTAAATGTCGGCGATAAAGTTTTATTTGGCAAATATGCCGGCGAAGAAGTAAAAGTGGAAGAGGTAGATTACAAGATACTTTCTGATGAGGATGTTTTAGCAGTAATTGAGTAAGTGAGTGGTCTGTTGGCGAGGACACCAACAGACAGCGTGGGTTTATTGTAAAAGGATAAGTGGTAAAAAATTTTCAATTTTCAATTTACAATTTTCAATCAATGAAAGCTTTGCTTTCATCCCGCGAAGCGGGATGGTTGCTAAAGCAACCAAATTTTCAATTTTTAAACACCATTATTGAAAATTGGTTTATTGAAAATTGAATGAAAATTGAAAATTAGAAATTGAAAATTAATTCAAGATTAATAACTAACATTAAACAATATGGCGAAACAAATTTTATTTAACGAAAAATCACGCGCCGCAATTAAGCGGGGGATTGATAAACTCGCTGATGCCGTGAGAGTTAGTCTCGGACCCAAGGGCCGAAACGTTATTTTAGACCGCGGCTTTGGCAGTCCGACCATCACTAACGACGGCGTCACGATTGCCAAAGAAATTGAACTTGAAGACAAGTTTGAAAACGTCGGCGCCTCGCTTATTAAAGAAGTGGCGGAAAAAACCAATGATGTCGCCGGCGACGGTACCACGACCGCGACCGTGCTGGCGCAGTCAATGATTGAAGAAGGGCTAAAAATGGTTGCCGCCGGCAATGACCCGATAAGTTTAAAGTCCGGGGTGCAAAAAGCGGTGCAAGTGGCGATTGCTGGTCTGAAAAAAATTACTAAACCAATTCAAAATCAATCTGATGTCGCCCATGTTGCAACTATCGCGAGTCTTGACCCAAAAGTCGGGGCGCTAATTGCGGAAATTATGCAGGAGGTTGGCAAAGACGGCGTCATCACGGTTGAAGAATCCCAAACATTTGGTCTCCAAAAAGAAATTGTCAAAGGCATGCGTTTTGATAAGGGTTACGTTTCTCCTTATATGATTACTAATGCCGAGCGCATGCAAGCCGAATTTAACGATGCGCAAATTTTAATTACTGATAAAAAAATCTCGGCGCTTGCCGACATTTTACCCCTGCTTGAAAAGATAGCCAGCGCCGGCAAAAAAGATTTAGTCATCATTGCCGATGAAATTGAAGGCGAAGCGCTGGCGACTTTCGTGGTGAATAAGTTGCGCGGCACCTTTAATGTGCTTGGCGTTAAAGCGCCCGGCTTTGGCGACCGCCGCAAAGAAATGTTGCAGGATATCGCGGTGCTTACCGGCGGCCAAGTAATTTCGGAAGAGCTGGGCTTAAAGCTAGAAAACACGGAGATTGACCAGCTTGGCGCTGCCCATAAAGTTATTGCCGACAAAGAAAACACCACGATTGTTGAAGGCAAAGGCGATAGCCAAAAAATTCAAGACCGCATCGCCCAAATTAAAAAAGAATTGGATTTGACCGAATCTGATTTTGATAAAGAAAAGTTGCAGGAACGGTTGGCTAAACTTGCCGGCGGCGTGGGCGTCATTAAAGTTGGCGCGGCCACCGAAACTGAAATGAAAGAAAAGAAATTTAAAATTGAAGACGCGTTGAACGCAACGCGCGCGGCCGTTGAAGAAGGCATTGTCCCCGGCGGCGGCGCTGCTTTGGTAAAAATCGCCAACGCTTTTAATGATTTAATTAGAGAACAAAAAGTAGAATTATCTGAAAGCGAAAAAGTTGGCGCTAAAATCGTCCAAGAATCGCTTGTGTCGCCGTTGCGCCAAATTGCTTTAAACGCCGGCATCAAAGATATTTCCTTAATTGTTAACGGCATTAAAGATATTAATGATCTAAATTCCGGTTATGATTTTTCAGCCATGCAAAAACGCGACATGATGGAAGCCGGCATTGTTGATCCAATGAAAGTTACACGCACGGCTTTAGAAAACGCGGCGTCAATCGCTTCGCTTTTAATGACAACGGAAGCAGTCGTGACGGATTTGCCGGAGAAAAAAGATGAACATGGCCACATGCCGGGCGGGATGGGGATGGATATGATGTAAAATCATGTAACATGTAGCATGTAACATGTAACAAAAAATATTTAAGAAAAACTCTGCTCAAAGGTGGAGTTTTTCTTTTTAGTAAATCAAAGGAGTTGAGCTCCAAGTGTTTGGATTCAACTCTGAGTTTAGGTAGCCCTTTTTTTATTGATGTAAATGGAGATCCGATAACATTGACAAGAACATATCAATATGCTACGATAGGTTAAGGTTATTAGAGAATTGATCATTGTCAGCCAAAAATATTTGGAGGTGAATGGGCAAAAAACCGTTCGGCCGAGTCGGTTGTCAACCACGCGGCGGGTGTACCGCCGCCATCCCGACCTCGGAGAGGTCAAAGGGCCGGAGGCCCAGGAGGTGTAACGTGCGTCCAGCACAAGAACTGATCGCAAGCATCGGCGACCCCGTTCTTCGTCGCCGGGCCCTACACAACTTACGGATCATCAACGTGGATTTCCCATGGCTCTGGCAAGTGCATAGAGAATGGGACTTGACCCGCGCGAACATCGTGGTGCGTGGACCAAACCACCCCAGCTTAAAGGAATATCTGCAGACCGCTGTAGATATCACGCGGGCAATGTGGCTGGTGGTTTTATTCAGGGAAGAGTGTGCCGTTCTAGCGGTCCTTAGGGTTGACCCCCACTCAAAGGAAAAGATTTGGCTGGAAGCCGCACAGTGCGCCCTGGCAAACCATTTCTTTGGATTTAAAGTCAGTATCGTCAACATCGTAGTTGCCGCGATCGGAAAGGATCGTATACCCCATCAGTTCACCGTATACCGGAGTCCGAAAACACCCTGGATCTCCCAGATGAACCAGCCACTCTTTGGCTTCGATGTCAGTGAAGTAGATTGCACCCGGGGTTCAGCCCTGGATGAGTGACCTCACCATCTCAAACCACATCCTTTGGATTGCGAAACAATCGTCATCCAAACGGTGTGGTTTTTTTATTGGATATAACTACTAGAGGAAATCCGATTTCGGGTACCCGAAATCGGATTTCAAACATCGTGATAACAATGGAACAATCGAACAATGGAACAATTTAGCAATCTGTGTTTTTGTGTTTTCTGCCTGCCCCGTACCAAGCTTGCTTTGGTGCGGGGTGCTTTCGTGTTTTTGTGAAAATATGCTATAATATAATCAGCTAAAAATTATTAACATAAAACCTATGCCAGAACAAACAAAACCAACCCAAGAAGAGCGGATGTGGGCGGTCATCGGCTATCTTTGGGCCTTAAGCATCGTCGTTGTCTTGCTCCGCCGCAACAAATTCGTCCATGACCACGCCAAGCAGGGACTGCTTTTATTCATCGGTGAAATTCTCGTCTTTATTCCCGTCTTCGGCTGGCTTATTTTTTTAGTGTCAATTCTGCTGGCTCTTGTCGGCATCATCAAAGCCTGGAACGGGGAGGACTGGAAAGTGCCGTTCATCGGGGAGAAGTGGGATAAAGCGGTGAAGATCTAAACTGGATTTAATTTCCGCTATAGGCATTGATTGCAGTGGCAGATTATTTTTTTGTTTGTATTACTGATATTGGAATTATTGTTCGATTGTTACATTGTTCGATTGTTACTTTATTATTACGTTAACAATGGAACAATCGAACAATTGAACAATATATTTTTTTATTTTTAATGCCAAAAGTTTTATGTCAAAGTCCAACTTTATCTATTGGTTTAATCAACTCGGTATTCGTGACATTCCTAAAGTCGGCGGCAAAAATGCTTCGCTTGGCGAGATGTATAAAACGCTAACCAAAAAAGGCGTGGCGGTGCCTAATGGTTTTGCCATTACCGCCGACGCTTATTTTTATCTCTTAAAAGCGACTGGCATTAAAAAAGAAATTAAAAAAGTGCTGGCGGATTTAGATACAACTAATTTAAAGAATTTACAGCAGCGCGGCCAAGCGGTGCGCGCTCTGATTTTAAAAGCCGAGCTGCCGCCCGATCTGCAAGAACAAATCCTCGGTGCTTATAAAAAACTGGAATCAGAATATCATAACGACGTTGACGTTGCCGTTCGCTCATCAGCTACTGCCGAAGACCTGCCCGATGCTTCTTTTGCTGGCCAGCAGGAAACGTATTTAAATATTAGAGGCGAGGCCGACCTGCTTGCTGCCTGCAAAAAATGTTTTGCCTCGCTTTTTACCAATCGCGCGATTTCTTATCGCGCCGATAAACATTTTGACCATTTTAATATTGGCCTTTCCATCGGGGTGCAAAAAATGGTGCGTTCGGATAAAGCCTGCTCCGGGGTGATGTTCACCATTGACACCGAGACCGGTTTTAAAGAAGTGATTTTAATTCATGGTTCCTGGGGGCTTGGTGAAAACATTGTTCAAGGCGCCGTTAACCCGGACCAATTTTATGTTTTTAAACCAACTTTAAAACAAGGATATCGTCCCATCATTTCCAATTTAATGGGCACCAAACGAATTAAAATGATTTATAATAGCGGTGCTGGCAAACCAACCATCAATGTGCCGACAACCGGCCGCGAGCGCCAAAGCTATGTTTTATCAGATGATGAAATTTTACAGCTTGCCCGCTGGGGTTGTGTCATTGAAGATCATTACAAAAAACCAATGGATATAGAATGGGCTAAAGACGGCCAAACCAACCAATTATTTATTGTCCAAGCCCGTCCGGAAACGGTGCAATCGCAAAAAAATTATTCGGTGCTAGAAGAGTATGTTTTAGCCGCCAAAGTTGTCCCGCTTTTCAGCGGCGCGCCAGTGGGCGCAAAAATTGCTTCGGGAAAAGTGCGCGTGATTGAAGATGTAAAAAAAATCAATGAATTTAAAAAAGGAGAAGTTTTAGTGACCGATATGACCGATCCGGATTGGGAGCCGATTATGAAAATTGCCGCCGGTATTATTACTGATCGCGGGGGTCGCACGTGTCATGCGGCGATTGTCTCGCGCGAACTGGGCATTCCCTGTCTGGTTGGCACTAACGTCGCGACCCGTCGCCTGAAGACTGGACAACTCGTCACGCTGTCTTGCGCCGAAGGCGAAGTGGGCTTTGTTTATCCCGGCAAAGTTAGTTTTAAAATCAACAAAACGAATATTAAAAATATTAAGCGGCCGAAAACCAAAATTATGCTTAATATTGGCAGCCCGGCCATTGCTTTTAAATCGTCATTTATTCCCAATGACGGCGTGGGGCTGGCGCGCGAGGAATTTATTATTAACGACCATCTGCAAATTCATCCGCTGGCCTTAATTAATTATAATAAAATCAAAGATGAAAAATTAAAAAAACAAATTGACGAGATCACGGTTGGCTACAAAGACAAAGTCCAGTTTTACATTGACGAACTGGCCGAAGGCATCGCCACCATTGCCGCCGCCTTTTATCCCAAGGACGTGATTGTTCGGCTGTCGGATTTTAAAACTAATGAATACGCCAATCTGATCGGTGGAAAATTATATGAACCAAAAGAATCAAACCCGATGATCGGCTGGCGCGGCGCCTCGCGCTATTATGATGAAAAATATAAACCCGCTTTTATCCTTGAATGTAAAGCTCTAAAAAAAGTCCGCGATGTCATGGGTCTTAAAAATGTAAAAGTAATGGTGCCTTTTTGCCGCACCGTTGAAGAAGGAAAAAAAGTTATAAAAATTATGGCTGATAACGGCCTGCGCCGCGGTGCTGGCGGGCTGGAAGTCTATGTCATGTGCGAAATACCCAGTAACGTCATCCTCGCCGAAGAGTTTGCCAAAATCTTTGACGGCTTTTCAATTGGCTCAAATGATTTGACACAGCTAACCTTAGGAGTGGATCGGGACTCGCAGTTAGTGGCGCATGTCTATGACGAAAGAAATGCCGCTGTAAAAAAATTAATTTCTCAAGTCATAAAAATCGCTCATCAACAAAAAAGAAAAATCGGCATCTGCGGCCAGGCGCCGTCCGACTTTACTGACTTTGCAAAGTTTTTAGTGGAGCAGGGGATTGATTCCATTTCGCTGAACCCGGACACGGTTGTCAAAACAACGCTCGAGATCTTAAAAAAGGAGCGTAAGAAATCTTGACCTAATCACTAAACTAAACGAAACTATACACGGAACCAAACGAAACATATGGCGGAACTCTTATATAAACAGGAGTCATATTTAGTGCAGGGTGCATTTTATGAAGTTTATAAAAAATTTAGAAATACTCAAAAAGAAGAAGTTTGCCATAATGCACTTATTAGAGAATTACAGGATAAAGGTTTGCAAGCAATTAAAAATAAAAGAATTAATATATTTTATAAAGATGAGAAAGTTGGTGTCTATGTTCCGGATATAATTATCAATGGTCTAATTATTATTGAAATTAAGTGTAAGGCTTTTTTAACCAAAGAAGATATAAAACAGTTTTGGTATTATTTAAAATGTTCAGATTTTCAATTAGGATATTTAGTAAATTTTGGCAAACCTAACGGTGTTGAAATCATTAGAAGAATTAATATTAAAAAAGTTTAGTTTAGTTTAGTGTGTAGTTTAGATTAGTTTAGTGCTTGCAATTTATCTATGTTTAATTTCCTCCACACTTTTCACCCCAACCCAATTTTATTTACACTCGGTCCGGTCGCCATCCATTGGTACGGGCTTTTGGTGGTGCTGGGAATTGTGGCTGGTATTGCCGTGGCAACCTGGCTGGCAAAAAAATATGGCATCAAATCCGACCAAGTTATTGACTTGGCTTTTTGGCTGGTAATTTTCGGTCTGCTCGGCGGCCGGCTTTATGCCGTGTTTTTATTTGCTGATTATTATTTTTCTCACCCGCTGGAAATTTTTGCCGTCTGGCGCGGCGGTCTGGCGATTCATGGCGCCATCATTGCTGGTGCAATTACGCTTTGGGTGTATGCGAAAAAAAAGCAGCAATCATTCTGGCAGTGGGCCGATATCGTCGTGGTGGCGCTGGCTTTGGGGCAGGCGATTGGGCGGTGGGGTAATTATTTTAATCAAGAACTTTTTGGCAAACCCACGAGCTTGCCTTGGGGTATTCCCATTGATATTGCCAACCGGCCTCAAGAATTTTTACAATCCGAATTTTTTCACCCGACGTTTTTATACGAGTCGTTATTAAATTTGGTGGTGTTTGGAATATTATTAACTCTGCATCTGCGCCGCATAAAAAAAGATTGTCATCCCGACCCCGCCGCCGCGGGGGAGGGATCCCCCGGCTTACAGTATGGCATAATTGCTTTAATATATTTAATTTTGTATTCGGCGGTAAGAATCGGGCTGGAATTTTTGCGGATTGACGAGACGCCGGCGGCGCTCGGGGTGCGCTGGCCGATAGTAGTGAGCGGGATGATAATTCTGGCGGCGATTTGGCTGATGATACAAATGAGGAAAAAAGTGCATTTAGAAAAATAAAACATCTTGTTAATGGCTGCCGAATTGTCAAATTGGTAAATTGTTAGACAATCGTTATAGTAACTTAACAATCCGTTTTCTATTTTTAAACGACAGATTTGATTTGGCCCTTGACATTATTTTAGAATTAGTATAAGATGGCATAGTGGTTTAGAGTGGTTCTAAATTAAGGAGGAGGTGGTGTTCTTTAAAAAGGAGGTATTATTGTGTATATACATGAAACAACTTCAGGTTCATCGGGGTCTGCAGAATACACCGTAACTCTAACAGCTTCAATACATAAAGCCAAAGACACAGCAATAGCTAGGGATATGTTTAATGCTTTTGCAAATCATTACCGTTTAGAAATAAACATATCAAGATGGAGCAAGAGACGAGTTACTGCTAATTGTATAGCCGGGAAAATGGTTCTCCTAATAAGTTATTATAGCAGTAGAGGAGAATTGGATTATCAGGAACATGGAAGAGCGAGAGAAGATGCGCAAAGTATTCGCACTCATTTTGAAAGGCTATGTATAGATCTAATGTAGCTGGCTATGGAAGCACTTTTATTGGACCAAGGACATTTCCTTGGTTTTTTATTTACATTATTTTTAGAATGATATATAATATAACCATGAGGACAAAAGCTAAAATTTTAGTTACTTTGGCGGTGGCGGCAGTTTTGCTGGCGCCGGGTGGGGTTTGGGGAGATGATAGAGCAGGGGCTGGTCTTGGCCCGGGTAGTGGCAGTCAGAATCTCCCCAATCCTCTTGGAAAAATTACTGACCCGAGGGTTTTAATTGGTATTGTGATTAATTCTGTTTTAGGTTTAGTTGGGTCTATTGCCTTTGTTGTTTTTATTGCCGGCGGCATTATTTGGATGACCTCTGCTGGTAATTCCGATAAAATTCAAAAAGGAAAAAACATGATTATCTGGGCAGCTTTGGGTTTAGCTGTTATTTTCTTTAGCTATGCCATTGTTAGATTTATTTTAGAAGATGTTCTAACAAAAGCTGCAAAATAGAATATTTCTTTGGAATTTAGCATATTTTATCTAAAATAAGCCGTTTTTTGCGGTTTTTTATTTTGTGCTTTTATTTTGTGCTATTGACAAAATTTTTGAAATGTGCTAAGATTTTATAACTGTCATAATAATGACAATGGACTTTGACAATTAGCCATAAAACAGAAATGGGAAAGGAGTCGTCATGAAGGCCATTACAATCGCTCTGTGGATCGTTGCACTTTTTTTTGCACTCTGTCTGGTATCTCCCAGGATTGCGGCCATTACGGCTTATACTGCCGGTGTTCTACTGCTGGTCAGTTCGTTCGTCTTCGGGCAAATCTTCAAAGTCCCCTGGTTCCTATGGGAAAGGGTAAGATTTGATGATCAGATTTCGTATCCCCGTATTATTATTCTTTCTTTTTTTGAATTTCGTCAAGTCCCCCCCAATTTTGTTTGGGTGGTCCGAGACGGAAAGGGTAGTGATATCAACGCGGTTGGTGGGCCAACTGGATTTTATCTCCTTAAAGAAGGTTGGCAATATATATTTTTGCCTGAATATTTGAGGATTACTATCAAGCTGGTTGACCTGCGAGCTAAAAACATTGACTATGATAAAATGGTAGTCAATACCAAGTCAAATCCTGTGAAGATTGATGCCCAGTCAACATACCAAGTCACGGATCCGCTGCGTTATGCAGTTGTCGTTAGTGAAGATCCGGTAGAGATTATCAAGGGAATTTTATCGTTTGTTTTGAATCTTTCTACTTCCGAATATGATGACATCTCTTTGATACAATTGGGGACCGATAAAGTGGAAGAGCTGGCTAAAGAAGCCACTGAACGTATCAATGGCGATCGCGCCATTACTATTACTGGTGCTAAGGCACCACGGCATCTTCCTGAATTCGGTCTTCATGCGGTTGTGCGAATTCAAAATATCTACGCGATTGATGAGGTCCATAGGGCCAGAATTCATGTAACAGCAGCTAAACTTGAGCAGGAGGCTGCCGGGTATAAATCCAAGGCAATCCAAAAAATGCGAAAAGCAGCTGGTTTGCCCGAAGCGCATCCTTTAAACATCGCACTTCCTTTAATCGAACAGATACTCGGCAGAACAACCGCGGGTGGTGAGGAAAGAACACAGTTTCCCACGTTTAAAGCGAACGTTGAAGTAGATTTGGGGGGCAAAGGTTCAGGGAAGAAGGAAAAGTCAGAGGAAAAATCTGAAAATAAAGAAGGAAGGGGAGGTAAGTAATCATGAAGACGATTAAAAATCTCTCCACGATCATCGTCGCGGTTGCGATTTTGTTCGCCTTTGTGCCGGGCCTTAAAAACTTTTTTAAGAGTTTGGCATACAAGGTTTGTGATGAAATAGCGACCGACGATGGGGGATATCTTCGTGGCTTCCGAGATAAGCTTAACTGGACGAATTGCCAAGTTGTGGCTACTCAGGCCCCGATTTATAAAATGGTCGGGGAACAAGGATGGTTGCAGCGCGGCGAGTTCAAGCCCATGAGTAAGGTGGAAGCAGGCGTAACCGAAGGTCACGGCTTTTTGTTTGGAAGCTTCGAACCTGAACGTGATGAGAAAGGCAATGTTCAATATTGGGATATTGCGCGTCCGATTTTAGTCAACTTTCGCGTTCATCCCTACGATTCGTATCAGCCAATGGCCTATGTTGAGTGCGCCCAGCGTCGATCCGATGGTCGTGGCTACAAATTTGGCTGGGCCTTGTTTGAAGATGTCCAGCCAGTCAAACAACCCGATCTTCCACTTGCGCCATGGGGACGAGTTGCTCTTCGTAATCGCGTGGAAAATGATGGAAAAAGAGAGATTATTGATCGGTATTCTGTCATTCTCTCGCGCGGCCAAAAAAGCTGCCCCTTGACGTACGTAGCGCCTCCATGGGAATTGGGAGAACAAGGTAAGTTTGATCGTCGCTGGCGTATACGCACTGCCAGCAAGTGTACGTTAATCATGATTGTTAATGGTCATCGTTTCATCGTACCACCGGAAAGCTTTACTGATCTCAATGAGGTGAAGCTCGACGGAACAGTAATTGTCCAGATTGAACTCGGTAGGGATGCCGAGCAAGAACAGGCCCCGGTAGAGTTTGTTTATTACCGGGAAAAAGTTTAGACACTTTGTTGAGAGGAGGAAGATGGAACAAATATCGTTGGTTTGGTTCGGTTCGTCAGTCTGCATTCCAATAGAAAGGAAGGTGAATACATGAAGGCTTTCAAGGATTTCATGAAGAAGCGGTGGCCAGTGATTCTGGCTGGAGCAGTGGTCGTGCTGGTGGGGCTGGTTGTTTTTGGGGTCATTCCCAATCCTTTCGCTCGCCATCCGTCTGATACGAGTAGCGTGGTAGGTTCTGGGGATACCACGGGCAGGACAGGCTCGGACCGTGGGTCTGACAGCAGTGATACCGGTAGGCCTTCCGGACTGGCCTTCATAAGGGCGGAGGATATTGCTTGGCGCGGCTACGTCCTCCTTAGGGAGAGCGGTCCGGATGATGCTGTCCGAGCCAGTCTGTCACGCGTAACGGGTGTCCCAATACCCACTGTCGCCCCCGATCGAGTCACCCCAGCTCCTGTTCCGGGTTCGGCTGCTGATGTGGCTAGAACCTTGGGAGGAAAGATTGACGAGATCGCCGATGGCATTCGGGTGATCAAGGAGGGTCAAGTAACGATGAGCGGTCGAATCGATGGCATCGATACCCGAGTCGGGAAAATCGAATCCCGACTCACCGCCGTAGAGACCGCTGCAGGCATTGCCCCTCCATCCACCTCAACACCGGGTGCTGTTCCCCCAGCTACTGGGATCGCTCCCGCTATCCCGCCAGCAAGTTCGCCGGCAGGATCCGTAGCGAGCCCGCCAGCCACGACTCCTGCTCCGGCTCCGGCACCGGCAGCGCCGAGCAGTACCAGTCCGTCTGCTCCGCCATCAGGAGGTGCCTCACCATCAAGCGGAGCATCCCCTCCGGCTGCCCCGCCGCCAGCCACCCCACCGCCAGCTCCAGCTGGTGGTACCACGACCTCGCTATAGAGGTCAATCTCGTTCTTTCGTTTCGTTCATTCGTTAGTTGTTTAATGACCAAAGGTTCATCTGAACCCGCAGTCAGCAAATTCACCAAGAGCGTGGAGCAATCCTCGCTCTTTTTTATTTTTTGCGGATAGTGCGGATAACCTATATTGCGGGCGTGTGGGTGTTGACAAAAACCAAATTTTACCTCATTATTAAGCATAGCAGTAGTTTTGGTGGCTCTTTAGTTTGGTTCTTTACAATTTGGAGGCCGAGATGACTGAAATTAAGAAACGGTTGATTAAATTTGTGGCGTTGCCGATGGTTTTGATTGGGATAATATTAATTGTAAGTCAAATTTTTCCAATTAGAGAGTGGATATTGGCATTAAGTACCTCAAAGCAGGTAACTGTTCTTGATTATTTAGATAATTTAGGTGGTTGGGCTTCCCAGCAGTTGCAACGCAGTCAAGACCCCGAAGTTACTTCTCTTACACCAGAGGAGCGTCTCAATTTGATTCGGAGATGGAGAACTGACAATAATCGTAGTTCATTAGACGGGACGTCGTTTCAAGAGCGCGTAATAACGCGCGAAACTTTTCTCTATGATAAAGACGGCAAGTCAATTAAGAAGCTGGAACCGGGAAAAATTGTCCGCCTGTTAATTCCCGAGGAAAGTTTGCATTTTGAGGGTTTTTCGGAAAAGTGTGTGCTGGTTTCAATTGTGCAAGTTACAGACGAAGAAATTAGAGGATATGTTCGAGAATCGGCAGTTAGTGAGGTGGAACCCGAAGAACACCGGCGGAAGCTTGGGATTGCCAACGCTGTCTGGTGGGATCTGCCCCTGGACAGTAACGTCGTCGTACATAAGGCAGTACAGCTTCAACCTGGTCAGGTTAGCGAATTTTTGACCGTTGTAATCAAAGAGTCAATTCGTTATTGGCTATATCGCCCGAATCGTAACGTGAAGTTTCGGGCATGGATCAATGGTCAGGAGATTCGTTTCGGCCCAGGAGAGCACCAACAATGTCCCGAGTTTGACGACTTCGTTCGTGTCCGCGTCCAACTTTCGGAGTTTGAGGGTGGTCCTCAGACTATTCGGTTTTGCGCACGTCGTATCTGAAGCCCAGTAGGGCGAAAGGAGTCGGTTATGAGTAACACGGTGAAGTGGATCGGTGGTATCGTCGGTGGTGTCATCTTGCTTGTGATCGTCGTATCGTTCGTGTATTCCAGCTTCTTCAAGAGTGCTCCGGCGCCGGTGCGTGAGGAGGAGACGCGGAATCCGAATACGTATGTCCCTCTGGACGGAAGTCGGATTAACATGGAGCATCCGTGTTGGCACACAGCGCTGGTGGACGGCAAGGAAGTTGCTATTTATGTTGGTCCAGAGCCGGCAACACCCGCCACGCCGACCGATCCTGCAAGTCCTCCACCATCAGGGGGAGGTACTACCGGCGCCGCTGGTACGGATCCTTCTGGCGCTATCGCAGGAACTGATAGTACCAGCTCGGCAGCTCCTGTTCCGGATCCGGCGATTCGCCGTAGGATCATGACTCACGAAGCCTGGGTTCGCGAGATCGTCAGCGCCGAATTTGGCGCCCGCTTTGAACCGGTAGATAGGCGGATCACAGCTGTTGACACTGGGGTCGGCGCTCTTCGGACTGCAATGACTGACGGCTTCAAGGAGCTATAGCAATGTTAAAACAAAATGTCAGATTTGATATTTAAACTTTCGGCCAT
>CAYHQU010000011.1:0-6970 GCA_964358955.1 uncultured Gammaproteobacteria bacterium
CTGCCCTCAAATCTGAAATTTTTCCTTATTAACTTATATGTTAATAGCCAGTAATAGATACGAATACGACGAATTGTTCGATTGTTTCATTGTTAAATTGTTGGCGAGGTGATTTAACATTTTATAAATGATAAGTAAATAAAAAATCTATGGCTTTACGAGAGAAGGGTATCAATCCAAAGAAGCTGATTATAATGATTATTATTATGACTATTTCCACGTCAGGGACGATTTATTTAGTTTATGATAATTTTATTAAGAAAAAAACTCATGTATTTGACGGAACACAAAATACAGAAATTGCTTTTATTCCCGCCGCCGGAGAAGAGACGCCTGGTATGGGGTTGGCGCCGGCGGCCGCAACGCCGCCAGTAACGCCAGCGGCGGCAACGCCGACAGACGTAATAAATTATACGTCATCATTAAAGTATTCAAAATTGCCGGAAATACCGGATATTGATTTTCAAAATTTATTTATTAATGATCCAAAATTTTTAAATTTATCGCAACACGGGGAGTTGCCGGTTAAAGCGGGGATTATGGGCAAGGATAATCCGTTTATGCCGCTTGAAGAGGTAGCAGAAGAGGAGTTGTAGCATGGAACATGGAACATGGAACATGGAACACGTAACATGGAACATGGAACATGGAACATGGAACACGTAACAAATTACATGACAATACGGAAACACATTGTTTCATTGTTCGATTGTTTCATTGTTAAATTGTCCCCCCTCGGGGCCTGCCTGCCGGCAGGCAGGGATCACCCGTAGGGGGATAACTTGTAACGCAAGACGACGACGGAGACACGAAAAACACGAAATCACAAAACAAGAAAACAAGAAATCATCCCGCTTAGCGGGACAAGAAATCACTAAATCACTAAATCACAAAAAGCGTGAAAAGACAAAATTATAAAAAAATAAAAAAGTATGTTAGATCAAAAAAGTTTAGTAAATATTTTGTTGAATAAAAAATTAGCCAATAAAGAGGAGCTGATAAATTTAGTAACGAAGGCAAAGAAAAGTAAAATGCCGCTTGAACAGATTATTTTGGAGGAGGGAATCGTTGATGAGGAAAATTTTACCAAGATAAAAGCCGAGATAATAAAAGTTCCCTATGTTGATTTGGCCGGACATACAGTACAGCGAGAGGTGTTGGGCTTAATTCCAAAAGAGATCGCGGAAAATTATAAGATGGTTGCATTTAAAAAAGAAGAGGGATTGATTTCAATAGCGATGGAAGAGCCGCAAAATTTTAAAGCAATTGAAGCGGCGGATTTTTTAGCGCAGAAGGAAGGGTTGCGGACAAAATATTACATTGTTTCGCCAACCCAACTTAAGGTATTGTTAAAGCAATATGAGACTTTGCCGGAAGAAGTTAAGGAGGTTTTGTCGGACGTGCCGCAGACAACGATGTCGGAGAAGAAAAAGAAAATAAAAGACGAAGAATTAGAAGAGGTAATTAAAAACGCGCCGGTATCAAAGATGGTTTTGGTTATTATAAAGCATGCCATTGACGGACGGGCTTCGGATATACACATTGAGCCGCAAACAACAGATACGCGGGTTCGTTACCGCGTAGACGGAATTTTGCACACAACAATTCTCTTGCCAAAATATATTCATTCAGCGATTATTGCCAGGATTAAAGTTTTAGCAAATTTAAAATTAGACGAGACGAGAAAACCGCAAGACGGAAGAATTCGGCTTAATATTGACGGACAAAATATTGATTTCCGCGTTTCCAGCTTGCCGCTTTTTGAAGGCGAAAAAATCGTAATGAGAATTTTGAAAACCAGCAAAAAAGTCCCAAGTTTAGAAGAGTTGGGGTTTCATTCAATTCACGTTAAATTAACGAAAGACGCAATCGCCAAGCCGCATGGGACAATTTTATTAACTGGGCCGACCGGTTCGGGAAAAACGACAACTTTATATACGATTTTATCAATGTTAAATCGCGAGGGAGTAAATATTATTACATTGGAAGATCCGATTGAGTATTATATTGACGGCATTAATCAGTCGCAAATCAATCCGGATGTCGGTTATACGTTCGCGTCCGGGCTTAGGAGCATACTGCGTCAGGATCCAAACGTTATCATGCTTGGCGAGATTCGCGACCAGGAATCGGCGGAGTTAGTAATACACGCGAGTTTAACCGGACACAAAGTATTGTCAACCTTGCATACTAACGATTCGGTGGGCGCAGTGCCTCGCCTATTGGATATGAAAGTTGAGCCGTATTTATTAGGGAGCACTTTAAATTTAATTATTGCTCAACGGCTATCAAGAAAGATTTGCCCGGACTGCAAGACGGAAGCGAAGATACCGCCTGATGTGGTTGCAAAAATTACCAAAGAGTTTGAAGAGATTCCGGAGGATTACAAAAAAAATTTAAAAATAGAGAAGCCGTTAAAATTTTATGTTGGCAAGGGTTGTTCTCACTGCGGCAATTTAGGGTATAAAGGGAGGCTGGCAATAATAGAAATAGTTAATTTTACGCCCCCCTTGCAGGAGCTAGCCAGTAGTGGTTTTGAAATGAAGGGGGTGATGGAAGAGCTAAAAAGACAAAATTTTATTACCTTAAGGCAGGATTGTATTTTAAAAGCAATTAAAGGGCAGACGATGCTTGAGGAGGTGTTTAGAATTACGCAGATATGATTGATTTATGATTTCAGATTTATGATTTCAGATTATGATAATTTTTACTTATGACGAAAGAAGAACTGAAAAAACGGACAAAAGATTATGCTTTACGGATAATTAAATTAGTTAGAGCCTTGCCAAGTACCTCGGATGGCAGAACTATTGGTTATCAGTTAATTAGATGCGGAACATCGGTGGGCGCAAATTATCGGGCGGCTTGCAGGGCGCGATCAACAGCCGAGTTTGTGGCAAAGATTGGAATTGTTATAGAGGAGGCAGACGAGGCGGCTTTTTGGCTTGAACTTATTGTTGAATCTGGTTTAATGAAGAAAGAACTAATAGAACCATTATTAAAAGAGACAGATGAGATCATCTCTATTATGGTTGCCTCATCAAAGTCGAGCCAGAAAACATTAAATAAATCGACAGAAAAATAATTACAAGTAGTAAAAAATCTGAAATCTGCAATCTGCAATCTGAAATATTATAACTAAACTTTAATATATAATAATATGGCAGAAGAAAAAAAGTAATTCTATTAGTTGAAGATGACCCCGCCTCAGTTTCGAAGTAATTTAGTGAAAGATTTTTGCTGGGCACGGAAACGCCTGCGGCTTACGTATAATAATTTTAAACACTGGCAATAAAACTGAAGCGGGGCGGGACGAGGAATAATTAATCGTTAATTAAAAATATATGGCAGAAGAAAAAAAAGTAATTCTATTAGTTGAAGATGACAAATTTTTGGCGGAGTTGTATTCAACGAAGTTAAATCTGGAGGGTTATGAGACGGATTTGGCAACGGAGGGCAAGAAAGGATTAAGGATGGCAAAAGAAAAACAGTATGATTTAATATTGCTGGATGTAATTTTGCCGGGGATGGATGGTTTTGAGATTTTAAAAAATTTAAAGAGCGACAAAAAGACGCGGGGGATTCCAGTAATACTCCTGACAAACTTAAGCCAGAAAGATGAGATTATGAAAGGTTTGGAGCTAGGGGCGGATGATTATTTGATAAAAGCGCATTTTATGCCGTCGGAAGTGGTGAAAAAAATTAAACAGACGATTAATAGGGACATGTAGCATGGAACATGGAACACGGAACAAATTACATGACAATACGGAAACACATTGTTTCATTGTTCGATTGTTTCATTGTTAAATTGTCCCGCTACGCGGGATCACCCGTAGGGTGATTAAATTTATCTTTTAATATGAAAACATCAATAAATTTAATTGTGGCAAGAATTTTGGCGACGGCGGCCAAGCGAAAAGCGTCGGATGTTCATTTAATCGCCGGCAGTCCGCCAATACTTAGAATTGACAATAAATTATCAGAGCTAAAAGAGGAAGAGATTATAACCAAAGAATTTATTGCTGAATTTGCGGGTTTTATTTTAAACGCCAAGCAAAAAGAAGTTTTAGAAAAAGAAAGAGAGTTAAGCGTGGTTTTTGTCTTTGAGGGCAAGGTGCGGATGAAAATTAATTTATATTATCAAAAAGGGACATTGGTAATGTCGTTAAAATTAATTTCATTAAGAATTCCGGCGATTACCGAGCTTGGTTTGCCGAAGAGTTTAGAGCAGGTGGTTGAGGCGGAGAGGGGATTAATTTTTATATGCGGGCCGTTTGGCGCCGGCAGGACAACAACGGCGGCGGCGCTGATTGAAGAGATAAATAAGAAGAGGGGCGAAAATATTATCACGATAGAAAAGCCAATTGAATATATTTTTACAAATAATAAAAGCATAATTTTACAGCGCGAGGTCGGGCGGGATGTTAATTCTTTTGCTGACGCTTTAGCGTACTGCAAGCAGGAAGATGTTGATATAATTTTAATCGGCGAAAATAACGAAAAGGAGACCGCGGGGTTAATTGTTGATTTGGTGACGGCCGGCCGGCTTATTTTTTATATTGTAAATTCAGCTTCAACGACACAGACGATAGAGAATTTTTTAGCGCAGTTTGCGCCGGCGGCGCAGCACAGCGTCAGGCAGTTTTTGGCCGAATCGCTAGTGGCGATAATCAGCCAAAGATTAGTGCCGCAAATAGGAGGCGGCCGAGCGCTGGCTTTAGAAATTTTGACAAATACGCTGGCGGTTAAATCATTAATTAGGGACGGAAAAATTTACCAGCTGCAAAGCATTGTGCAGACCTCAAGGCATGAAGGCATGATTTCGCTGGATCAGTCGTTGGCGGATTTAGTTAAGAGAGGGATTGTAACCGAAGAAGAGGCGGCAGGCGAGGCGGTTGATAAACATAATTTTTATGAACTTATAAACTCCTAATTGTTCTATTGTTAAATTGTTTCCGCCAAAGGCGGATCAGCCGCGGGCTGAAAATTGTTGGACGGAGAGGACGGAATGGTGAATTGTTTTAATTGACCTAATTGCTCTAATTGACCTAAAAAAATCCTAAATTCCAATGTCTAATGGGCGTGTTGGTGACGCGCGTCAGAGTCCTCTGCGGAGAGACTCTGACGGGGAAAAATAAACTCCTAATTGTTCTATTGTTCTATTGTTCTATTGTTAAATTGTTTGGTATTGGCTTTTAGAAATTGTGTTAAATTTCTCTATCGGATACCCCGATAGCTTACAATGAAACAATGTAACAATGGGGCAATATTTGCAACCATTAATCCCGAGTATTTGGAATGGTATTTGCAAATAGATTCAGAAAATAATTTTATAGTTATTTAATTATGGCAAATTTTAGTTATAAAGCGAAGAATAAGGAAAATAAAACGGTTGCCGGGGTAGTGCAGGCGCCTTCGGAAGAGATGGCGGTTGATATTTTAGTTGATAAGGGGTTAACAATTTTTTGGTTTAAAGAGACGGCGACTAAAGGAGAAATGGGGCTGAATATCCCGTTTTTAAATCGGATTCCGCCAAAAGACATAGTTATTTTTTCAAGGCAGCTATCAGTTTTAGTGTCAGCTAATGTACCATTAGTACAATCGCTGAAGACGATGATAAAGCAGACAAATAATAATCGGCTGAAAATTATTGTTTCAGAATTATCGGATGAAGTTGAGGGCGGTTCAAAACTTTCAACAGCATTAGGAAAATATCCGATTGCTTTCAGTAATTTTTACGTGAATATTATTCGGTCGGGCGAGACTTCGGGAAAATTAGACGAAGTATTAAATTATTTAGCAGACCAACAAGAAAAAGATTATGATTTAATGTCAAAAATTAGAGGCGCGATGATTTATCCAGCCTTTATTTTATCATCATTAACAGTTGTCGGCATGATGATGATGATATTTGTAATTCCAAAATTGACGGGAATTTTACAGGAAGCAAACGCGGAACTGCCATTAGCAACAAGAATTTTAATCGGCGTGAGCGGTTTTTTACAAGGATTTTGGTGGCTGTTGTTAATTTTATTTATTGGATTATTCATTGGATTTCAGTTTTTTATAAAGACAGATTTTGGACGAAGATATTGGGATTTAATAAAGTTAAAAGTCCCGGTTGTTGGAAATTTGTTGAGAAAAATAATGATAGTACGGTTTTTAAGAAGTTTGGATACTTTAATTACTGGCGGCGTGTCTTTGCCAAAAAGTTTAAGGATTACCGGCGATGTTGTCGGCAATGTAATATTTAAAGAGCTGATTTTAAATACGGTTAAAGAAGTTGAGGGGGGAAATCCGATCGCTTCTGTTTTTGCGCAAAGCAAAGACGTCCCCTACATGGTGTCGCAGATGATGAATATTGGCGAAAAAACCGGCAAATTAGATGAAGTTTTGCGAAAATTAACTGATTTCTACGCGCGGGAGATTGATAATTTGGTTCGCAACTTAGTGACTTTGGTGGAACCGTTGGTGATGGTTTTAATGGGTTTGGGGGTTGGATTGATGGTGGCGGCGGTTATTTTACCGATGTATAATTTAGCTTCATCGGTGTGATGTCGGATAGTGGATAAATATTAGCTTGAAAGTGTTTTTTCTGGTATAATATAAGATAGAAGTGGGTTTGTTGATAAGTGGAAAGGCGATTGCTCTATTGTTTCATTGTTCGATTGTTAAATTGTTAAATTGTTTACACTGCGGCGAGGGGTTGATTAGACTTTTTCAATAAGCAATTTAGATATTTAAATAATTAACTTCCACGAAGGGAGGTGATCCCGCTTAGCGGGACAAGCGAGGATTTTATTTCAGTTTTTCAATAAGCAATTTAGATATTTAAATAATTAACTTCCACGAAGGGAGGTGATCCCGCTTAGCGGGACAAGCGAGGATTTTATTTCAGTTTTTCAATAAGCAATTTAGATATTTAAATAATTAACTTCCACGAAGGGAGGTGATCCCGCTTAGCGGG
>CAYHQU010000011.1:7070-16356 GCA_964358955.1 uncultured Gammaproteobacteria bacterium
TTTTTCAATAAGCGATTTAGATATTTAAATAATTAACTTCCACGAAGGGAGGTGACATAAATGCAAAGAAGAAAAGGTTTTACTTTAATTGAGTTGTTAGTCGTGATTGCGATTATTGGTTTGCTATCAACGTTGGCGGTGGTGGCGTTAAATTCAGCGAGAAAGAAATCTCGCGACGCAAAGAGAATTTCAGATGTCAAACAATTGCAGACAGCATTAGAATTATATTTTAACGATCAGAACAGTTATCCGGCAGGAAGCTCGGCGGTTTTAGGGACAGGCGGTTCTTATGTTTGTTTAGGAACGGCGGGTTTTGGCACAGCGGGTTGCACGGGCGCTTATATGGGTTTAGTCCCGTCCAATCCAACACCGGGCGCAACGTCGTATATTTATTCTCAAGGAGGCAGCGGCGCGTCCTACACAATCACATTTATTTTAGAAGGTCAGACTGGAGGATTAGCTTCTGGCGCGCATACGGCTAGCGAAAGCGGCATCCAGTAATAAAAAAAGATCTTATTCTGGGTCTAGAATATTTCAAAATTCCGTTCAAATTTTGGGCGGAATTTTGATTTACTGACTATTAACACATAGCTTAACGTTAAAAATTCCATATTTGACTCCGCCAGCTGGCGGATTGCCGCTCGTCCAAAAAAATCCTCATCGTATCTACGGATACGTTTACGGTTTTTTCGGACTGCGCGGCGGCGCGTTGCATCCAAATCTGAAATTTTTTCCTTATTAATCTATATGTTAATAGTCAGTAGTTTTTATATTTTTTAATTTGAAATAGATAGTTACCTTCAATTACGAAACTCCTATAATTTTGTGTGGTTTCGGGTGTAGTTTTCCCGCATTGCGGGATTTAGTGATAAAGCCAAGGAAAGCACGAAACTAAGCTAAACATTACACGAAACTAAGCTAAACATTTATTTCGTAATTCAAAGTAGTTAAAATCATTAAATCTTCAAACGGGGGATTTTAATGGTGCAATAATTTTTTTGAGAAAAAAAGAAATTGTGGTAAAATAGATTTAGATAAACTTTAGTAAAATTATAGTTTTAAAATTTTAAAGTTGTAATATAATTTAGTTAGCGAGGATGATTATGTTAATTAATTATTTAAAAAAAAGTTTACCAATAATAATTTTATTTTTTTTAATTTTGTTATATTTTATACCCTTGTTAACTTTTAAAAAAACAGTATATGCCGGCGATTTTACAGGAAGCGATTTAACAGAACTTAATTTACCTTTTCGATATATATTACAAGAGTCATTGAAAAATGGTAAAATTCCACTTTGGACAAATTTGATAGCGGATGGCTTCCCGTTATTAGCTGAAGGACAGACGGGAGTTCTTTATCCTTTAAATTTAATTTTATATAGTTTATTTGATTTTCCAGTTGCTTTTAATTTAGGCATCATCTTAAATTTTTTTTTAGCAGGTTTTTTTCTTTTTGTTTACGCACGCCGTCTTAATATCAGCAACTGGGGGGCGTTATTAGCGGCAATTTCTTTTAGCTTAGGCGGTTTTTTTGTTTTTAAAATAAAGCATGTAAATTTTATAAATGCGGCGATTTGGCTGCCATTAATATTTTATTTAATAGAAACATATTTTATTGTAAAAAAAAGAAGTTTGGTTGTTTTGGGCTTGATTTTAGTTTTAGCAATTCAGTTTTTTGCAGGCTCGCCTCCAATTTTTTACATTACAATAATTTCAGCATTTTTATATTTTAGTTTTAAAATTTTTTATTTTACAAAAGATTTTTTTTTAAAAAAAATAGCAAAAACTATTTTTTTATGGGCAGTAATAGGTCTAATTTTATTCGGTATTGTGGCGATTCAACTTTTGCCCACTTATATTAATTCAAGACAGGCAGAGCGCGGTTTACAAGTGTCATATAATGATATAAAAGCTTATCATTACAATCCAATTTGTTTGCTTTTTTTTATTAACCCTTATATTTTTGGAAATCCGGCTGATTTTTCGTATACTAAAACTCAACAACTAGGAATATTTTGGGAAAATAATGTATACTTTGGAATTCTCGCTTTATTTTTTTCTTTAGTAGCGATTTTTTGTTTAGGTTTAAAAAATAGGAATGTAAAAATATTTTTAATATTAATTTTAATTTCTTTTTTATTTATTTTTGGTGAATACAGTCCAGTATTTATAGTTTTTTGGAATATTTTACCAGGCTTTAAAATGTTTCGTTTTCCGCAAAGATTTTTATTGTTGACTTTATTGTGCTTGGCAACTTTAGCGGGTTTTGGTTTTGATTTTGTTTTGATGAAGGTAAAAGAATGGATGAATAAAACTGGCAAGATAATTAAATCTAAAATTTTATTAGAAACATTGCTGCCCATATTAATTATTTTAATTTCGACATTTGATTTATTTTTAGTAGGAATAAATTATTTAGGAATTTTGGATTACGAAGAGTATTTTAAAGCCCCAAAAAGCGTTGAATTTTTAAAACAAGACAATGATTTTTTCCGGATTTATAGTTTTGGATGGGACGCAACATGGGCATCAATAGATAAATTATCCGGAGGATGGAAAAATAATTTATCATTATTTTTAGCAAACCAAGAATTGATTCCGCCAAATATAAATGTTTTTTGGAACGTAGAGTCAATTGATGACAGAGCGGCTTTTGAGGGCGGGATGCTTCTTAAAGAATCGAGTTTTCTAAGAAGAAGAATGATTTGGGGATTTAAGATTAGTGATAACAATAGTTTGTTTAATGTTTCTGACGAGGCAATAAATTTATTAAGCATCCAGAATGTTAAATATATTTTATCTTTTTTTAGCTTAAAAAATAATAATTTAAAATTAGTTAAAGAAATTAATGTTGATTTTTTACCGACTTTAAAAATTTATGAAAATAATAAATTTATACCTAGAATATTTGGCGTGTTTAATACTACAGCAATTAATGAGCCACAAATTCTTGAGGCTATATCAAAGAATTTTAAACCAGAAGAAGAATTGATATTGGGACAAAACTTTAATAAGAAAAATAACAGCAATATAAAACCAAAGGCAAAAATTGAAATAAAAAATTATCAGGCAGATTTAATAGAAGTTATAGCGGATTTTAATCAAGACGGTTTTTTATATTTAAGTAATACTTTTGATCCGGGATGGCAAGCATTTATAAATGGTACCAAAATACCAATTTTAAAAGCAAATTATGCTTTTCAAGCGATACAAGTACCGTCAGGTAAGCATACGGTTAAATTTAAATTTATGCCGAAAAGTTACGTAATCGGCAGAGCTATAAGTTTAACAACGTTAATAGTGATTTCAATATATTTTATTTTATTATTATTAGGAATGATGCAGAAAATGCAGAAACCGATTAAAAAATTGTAAAATTGTTACATTGTTATTATTGTTACATTGTTTATATAGTAAATTATGACAGATTATATTTTTAAAATCAGAACAAATTTTTTGATTGCATGTTTTATTTTTTTCGCGGCAATGGCGGTTTATATTTTTACACTGGCGCCGACGATTTATTTAGAAGACGGCGGGGAGTTCGTCACGGCGGCGGCGACTTTGGGAATTGCGCATCCGTCGGGATACCCATTGTTTGTTTTGATTGGTAAATTATTTTCGTTTATTCCCTTTGGGACTGCGGCTTGGCGGGTTAATTTGGTGTCGGCTTTTTTTGGGGCGATGACTTCAGCAATGCTTTATTTAATTATTGAGCGGCTGACAAAAAAGAAGGCGGTCGCCGCGGCAACAGCTTTGGTTTTAGCTTTTTCGCCGATTTTTTGGTCGCAGAGCGTGGTGGCCGAAGTTTATACTTTAAACAGTTTTTTTGTCGCGCTGCTGATTTATATTTTATTAGTTTGGCAGGAAAGGCGAGAGGATAAATATTTACTTTGGTTTGCGTTTTTGTATGGGTTGAGTTTAACCAATCATACGATGATGATTTTATTAGCGCCGGCGTTTGGTTTGTTTATTGTTATGGTTGATTTTAACGTTTTACGGCGATTTGGGTTGATATTAAAGATGGCAGCATTATTTTTTTTAGGTTTATTAGTTTACGCCTATTTGCCAATAAGATCGGCGCAGGGGCCGATTTTAGATTGGGGAGACACCGATCACCTAAAAAATTTTTGGGCGCATATAACAAGAAAATTATACGGAGATTTTTCGCCCTTGCACCAAGAAAAATCTAAATTAGGGTTGGTCGGGGCGTTTGTATATAATTTAGTTTATGATTTTTTTTGGCCGACATTATTTTTAGCATTAATTGGATTTTATGGCTTAATTAAAAAAAATTATAAGATTGGAATATTGACGCTCGGAATTTTTATTTTTAACAGTTTGGGGATAATTGGATTAAGGCGAGCCGGCTGGAACATTGAGGTGGAATATATTTTTAGAGTTTATTATCTACCTTGTTTGCTGATATTTATGATTTGGTTGGCGGAGGCGATAGATCTATTATATAAAAATTATTTAGTAAAAATTAAAGGAGTATTTTTTTTGTCAGCGGCGAAGGCGGGGTTTTATTTTATCTTGATAATTTTACCAATCAGTTTTTTATTCACGTATTATAAAAGCGTTGATAAAAGCGGATTTTGGCTTAATTATGATTACGCGAAAAAGTTATTAGAAAGCTTGGAGCCGAACGCGGTTTTTTTATTTTATGGAGACAACACCTTGACAGCCGACAGCGAAATTTTTAGCTTAATGTATTTACAGATGGTTGAGGGAGCGCGTCCGGATGTATTTATTTTAACTCATAATAATTTTTTTTATAAAAAAGTAAAAGTTGATTTTCCGAATGAATTTTTCTATAAAATTCCGATCAAGCAAAAAGAAAAAATTTTAGAAATTGCTTGGGAGAGCGCGAAAAAAAATTCGTTTCCGCTTTATACAAATTTTATTGTCAATGAAGATACAAGCAGAAATAAAAAGTTTGCCAGCCGATCAAACGGCATCACTTATAAGGTATATGAAGATATTAATGAGGCAAGAAAAGATCAAAGGCCGTATTTGCCGCAAATTATCATGAATTTAGACGAGCCAGCAATTTTAGAAGATTATTCGGCGAGGGGATTTATTTCTCACTATTATTATAATTTAGCGAATTATTATTTAGAAAATAACAACCAGGACAAATCGCGGGATTATTTAGTTAAGGCAATTGAGCTAGACCCGAGGGCGTACAGCTTAGAATACCAGGATTTTATAAGACATCGGGAAGAATGGCAGAAAAAATAAAATGGTGATATAATGAATGTATGATAGGCGATGCTAACGCCGAGGAATAGGGACTAATGATACGAATAAGGCGAATTGTTAAATTGCTCTATTGTTAAATTGTTTTGTTATTATTAAATTTATGATTGGATTTTTTGTATTTATATTAGGACTAATTATTGGGAGTTTTTTAAATGTTTTGATATTACGGCTGCACGCGGGGAAAAGCATTTTAGGGCGGTCGGTTTGCGTCAGCTGCCAGAAGTTTATCTGCTGGCATGATAATATTCCGCTTTTAAGTTTTTTTATGCTTGGCGGACGCTGCCGTTTTTGCAAAGGAAAGATTTCTTGGCAATATCCAATCATTGAGGCGGCGACTGGTTTTATTTTTTTACTCATTTATTTAGCCGCGGCGCCGGCGGATTTATTCGGCTACGCGCTGATGATAAGGAATTTTATCTTCGCGTCAGTTTTAATTATAATTTTTGTTTATGATTTAAAATGGTATTTAATTTTAGACAGCGTAACAGTTCCGGCAATTTTGTTTGCGCTGGCAGCCAATCTTTTTTTTAGAGTCGGGATATTAGAGTTAATTTTTGGAGTATTGGCGGGAGGCGGATTTTTTTTAGCGCAGTTTTTAGCTTCCCATGGGCGCTGGATTGGCGGCGGAGACCTAAGATTAGGGGCGCTGATGGGGGCGATGCTTGGGTTTAAATTGGTCATTGCCGCCTTGTTTATCGCTTATATTTTTGGCGCGGCAGTCGGAATTTTGTTAATTATTTTCAAAAAGAAAAAATTTTCAAGCCAAGTGCCGTTCGGAACTTTTTTAGCGGCGGCAACGATAATCTCATTAATTTTCGGAGAAGAAATATTAAATTATTATTTACAACTTCCATGAGATTAAAAATTTATGAAAATGAAGGTTTTACGACGTTTGAGTTAATGATTTCCGCGGTGATTTTTATTGCGATTACGAGCATCGCTTTAATTACGTTTAAAGGCGGGACGGGCCGGCAAGATTTAATGCCGGCGCGGGATATTTTTATTAATGACTTAAGAAATTTACGAAGCTATAGTTTGGCCGGCAGACAGCAGGGGGCCGCCGTTCCTGACGGCGGGTATGGCCTTGTTATTAATAAATGTTTAAGCGCCCCTTGCGGGTATACGATGTTTGCCGATTTGAACGGGGACGGAACATACGATTCGGGAGAAGAGATAACAAACGGAATTAAAAATTTCAGCAATAACATAATAGTTTACGAGTTAAATTCTTTTAATGGCGTTTTGTGGCGTCAGGATCCAGGACCGGTAACAATAATTTTTAGACCATATAACGCAAAAATTTATATGAGCGGAATGCTGGCAACTGTCGTAAATGAAAATATTAATATTAATTACGTCAATGTTAATGGGAATTATAACGTTAATTATAATTATAATTATTCCGGATCGACAAACAACGCCAATATCGCCGGAGAATTTGATTTAGTTTTACAAGAACAAATTGTTTTTAAGGATGTAAAAACGAATAAAACAGTATTAATAAAAATTAATGGCGGTTCAGGCACAATTATTGAAGGAGATTAGTTTTATGCGCCGAGAGATTATAAAAAATATAGATGGGCAATCATTAATTGAGGGGATTGCGGCGATTGGAATTATTGTATTTGCGTTAGTGGGGATAATCGCTTTAACTTTATATAATTTAGTTGGACAACGGGTAAGCGAGGAGTCGTTTATCGCCAGCAATTTAGCCAGAGAAGGAATTGAAGTGGTCAGAAATTTAAGGGATAATGTTTGGGTCGGGGCGCCGGCGGCGATTTCAACAGGCAACCATTTAGCGCTGCCAATTTTTAACTCCGGCAGCAATAGTTGGTCGTTAAGTTATAATTCGGGTTTAAATTTAGATAATATCAATACCAGAGTTTATTTAAAAAATAATTTATACGTTCATGACGCATCGGGCTTGTCAACAAAATTTAACCGATTGCTAACTATTGATTTTGTCTGCGAAAGCGGCGCTGTCAGGATATCGGGGAGTTGTCCGGGCGGGGATCCGTTGGCTGGCTATCGCGTTAGATCGGAAGTTAAATGGAAGGATAAGAGCGCAAGATTTCATTTATATTCATTGACTGATTATTTATATGATTGGAAATAAAAAACAAAAAGGCTTTACGTTGATGGAAACCATAGTCGCAGTCACAGTTTTTTTAGTGGTGGTTACGACGGTTGCCGATATGTATTTACTTTATTCACGGTCGCAAAGAGTCGCGGGGAGCCGGCAGAAGATTTTGAATGAAACAAGTTTTATATTAGAGCGGTTGGGACAAGAAGCGCGGCTTGGGCAAATTCAGGCGTCGGGAAGTTTTGATTATAACGGCACGCAGACACAAGTTCCAATTTACAGTTTAGACGGAGATTTAGGGATTTCCGGCCAAGAAATTGAGCTGGCGTTGTTTTATGATAACAAGTTGATTATCTATGTATTTGACGCGACGGGAAATTTGGCTTGTAAAAATTTTACCGGTAAAGGGTTTTATAGAATTGACATTAACGGCTGCGAATCATTGTTGGATTTTTCCAATATGGAGCTAATTGACGCCGGTTTTTATATTAAAGCAGCGGGTTTTGCCCAGCAGCCAAGAGCGACAATATATCTTGTAATTGATGATTTAAGCGATAGATCAGTTAAGACCTACAATATTCAGACGACGATTTCCAGCCGGTATTATTAAAATTTATATGCGGATAAAAATTTATTTTAAAAAAAATAATAATGAACAGGGGGCGATTTTGCTATTGTCGCTAATTATCGCGACGGGGATTTTAATGGCGGCATTAACGTTGGGGATTGTTATTGTCGGTTCGCTGCAACGGGCGACATTGGCGGCAGGCGCGATTAAGGCGTATTACATGGCGGAAAGCGGGATGGAAAAAAGTTTGTATTTGATAAGGAAAAAAGATCAGGTTTTGCTTGCCGGCGGGTGCAGCTTAGATTTTCCGCCGTCTGATTTTAATTGCAGCTTGGCCGTTGATAATAAAATTGAAGCGGAATTTTCTTATATCGCTGAAAATAATTCCGAACAAGCGGCTTTGGTTGACGCGGCCGGCGGCATTGCCGCCAACATTGATTCAATAAGATTTAGGTGCGCGGACGGAAACGGGTCGGGCGCTATCGCTTGGCTTGAAGCTACATTAGTGCCGTTAAGCAGCTGGCAGGTTAGCCCGTCAACAACGCCGACATTAAAGTTTTTAGGTTCCTGCGGCGCGGCGACGACCACGTCTTTTATCAGAAATGATCCGAAAATTTCTGAATCTTATATTATGCGCCTTAAAGCGCTTTATGCCGACGCGAAAGCCGTTTCGGCGCAGGCGTTTACCGGGCCGAGCGCCACCGGGTCGCCGGTTCCGCTTGGTAAAATGATCACCTTAAGAAGCGCGGGAAGATATAAAAGCGCAAACCAGCTAATTAAAGTGGAAATTCCCGACAGCGCGGCGGCGGCAAGTTATTTTGATTATGTTTTATTTTCGGAAGAAAGCATTGATAAGGAACAGCCGGAAGGCGGCGGCGGAGGAAACAGCAACGGCGGAGGCGGCAATGGCGGCGGGAATTCTTGAGCAAAACATGGAACATGGAACATGGAACATGGAGCCGGACTCTAAGGAAAGAAAAAACACGAAAACACGACTTCAGTTGATAGGGTGGTAAGGTGGGAAGTTGCTAAGGTACGGAAACACGAAAACACGGAAAACACAAAAACACAGAAAACACGGAAAACACATTTACGAAGAATTGTTAAAAGGTGATATTGATTTTTTAATAACCTTATTGTAATATATTGATACTGTTTTTTGACAAGAAGAGAGGGGGGCTAAGAGATGAAAAAATTGCTTGGCGCTTTGGTGGTGTTGGCTTTTTTCAGTGGACTTTGTGTTAGTTCCTTGATAGGGCAAGAATTTGTCCGCGGGGAGGCAAACGGCGACGGGATGGTTGATTTGGCAGATGCGGTCTTTATTTTGAACGCCATATTTGCGCCGGGCAGTCCGTTGCCCAGTTGTGA
>CAYHQU010000012.1:0-1993 GCA_964358955.1 uncultured Gammaproteobacteria bacterium
TGAACCGATAAAAAGTTTATAACGAAACAATATGTTTTAATGTTTTAATGTTTTAATGTTTTCATGATATTCCGCCCACCATAAAAAAAACTCTTTTGCCGCCGGTACCGCCGCCGTACTCCCCTCTCCGCCCTCTTCAATTAAAAACGTCACTACAATCTCCGGCTTATCATAAGGCGCAAACCCGGTAAACCAAGCGTGCGGCTCGTTTTTAGACGACCACTCTGCCGTCCCGGTCTTGCCGGCAACGGCAATCGGCAAATCATAAAGCTGCGGCGCGGTGCCGTCAGTCACCACTCGCCGCATTCCCGTCCTGACAGCTTCTAAATAATTTTTTTCAGCAATATTTTTATGGATAATAGTCGGCTGAATTTTAAAATTAACTCCCGTTGTCTTATTTACAACTTCAGTGACAAGCTGCGGTTTATATAATGTTCCGCCGTTGGCGACAATCGCCGTAAAACTCGCGACCTGAAGCGGCGTCACTAATAAATCTCCTTGCCCGATTGATAAATGATAAGTATCGCCAATATACCAATCCTCGCCCTTGACTATTTTTTTCCAGTCTTCAGTCGGCAAAAGTCCAGCGGCTTCATTTGGCAAATCAACTCCTAACTTCTGCCCAATTCCCGCCAACTCAAAATATTCGGCTATCCTTTCCAGTCCCAGCCCTTCAATATCTTTATACCCGCCGCCGATTATATAAAAATAAGTATTGACCGACTCGGCCAGCGCTTTATAAATATTTGTCCTCCCATGACCGCCCGCCTTCCAATCGGGAAAAAACCATTTTTCCGCAACCCTTAGCCCGCCGGTACTTAAAAAAGTTGTGTTTGACGTCACCACTCCTTCCTGTAAAGCCGCCGCCGCCAAAATTGGTTTTATTGTTGAACCCGATGGATAAGTTCCCGAAATCACGCGGTTGAAAAGCGGCCGGTCTTTATTTTCAATTAGCGCTTGATATTTTTCAGGGGTGATTCCTAAAATAAAATCATTATTGTCAAAAGTCGGCAGCGAAACTAATCCTAAAATTTCTCCAGTATTTGGATCTATTGCTACTGCTGCCCCCCGCCTCTTCCCAAACCTGACTAAACTGTTTTTCAACGACTCTTCTAATTTTTTTTGAATTTCTAAATCAATTGATAAAATTAAGTCACTCCCCGGCTCACTATTCTGCCAAGCCAACGTTTCTTTTTCTCTGCCCAACGCGTCAACTTCAACCTTTGTCATTCCTTTTTTCCCCCGCAAAATTTTTTCATAACTGAATTCCAATCCCGTCCGCCCTAAAAAATCCGTTAAAGAATAATCTTCGTCTTTATAAGCTTCAAAATCTTCGTCTGTAATTTTGCTCAAATAGCCAAGTATGTGCGACAAACTTAAAACATTTTCCGTCTCTGTATATCTTCTGTTTGTCCCAATCCCCAAAACGATGCCCGGCATATTGCCGCTTTCAATTTTAATTTTTATCGCTTGATCGTAAGTTAAATTCTCGGCAATCATAACCGGCTGGTATGAAATCTTATTTGTCTCCGCTGCTGTCTCGCATATCTCCCTTGCGTCATAATTAATAATTTCCGCAACCTCACCGCATAACTTTAATAATTCGTTTTCATCTTTTGGCAAATCAACCGGTATTATTGCCAACAAAAAATTCCCTTCATTTTTTACTAATGGCTTGCCCTCGCTGTCGTAAATTATGCCCCGATCCGGCTTTATTTCCAAAACTCTAACCCGATTGCCTTCGGCCAAACTAAAATAATAACCCCCCCGATAAAGCTGCAAATATCCTAGTTTAATGTAAATAACAAAAATAACTGCCGCAAAAAATATTATCCAAAAATTAATTTTATTTTTGGATAATATTGTTCCAAAAAAACCTTTGTAATCGGTTGTCTCCGCAACAATTTCTTCATCAATAAAATCAACATCAGGTCGTACTTGGCCTCGCTTCTCTAAAAAATCATCATAAATTTTAAACGGATTATTCGCCATA
>CAYHQU010000012.1:2093-9782 GCA_964358955.1 uncultured Gammaproteobacteria bacterium
TTTTTAAAAATAAATAACTAAAAATTAGAAAAACTGAATTAAAAATAATTTGCCAAAATAAATTAATAAACAAGGGAATTGAAATCCTTGGCGAAAAAAATTCAATTTTTAAATAAAAATATATTTGGCTTAAAATATTAATGCTGAAAACATTGACTAATGTCCCTAACATGCAAAGCGTCGCCAAACTAATAATTGAACGATTTGTAAAAACATTATTATACAAAAAATTTACGGCCAAAACTAAAAACAGATAACTTAATAGCGATATTCCAAATCCCCGCAAAGAATAAATATCGCTAACAATTCCGAAAAAAACTGCAAAATATAATGCCTTTTTATAATTTATTATAGTAACTAAAATTAAAAAAGTTAAAATTATATTTAAATTATTTACTGGCGAGGGCAAAACCTTAACAAAACTAAACTGCAAAATCACAATAGAAAAAAATAAAATAAAATTAATAAAAATTTTCTTAATCATAAATTGGAATAATAACCGCGACACTGCTTAATTTTTCAAGCGTTACTAATAATTTTAAATAAGCGGTCTTAAAAAAAGATGAACTCGCCTGAATCTTTGCAATCTCTCCAATAATTAATCCCTTGGGAACGTCTTGCTCCAGCCCCGAAGTAACCGCGATATCGCCGACATTAACGTTAGCATCGTTTGGTATCAGTTCCATTTTAATATTCTGCCCGTGCTCGCCGACAACAATTCCTAAAGTTTTATTTCCGTTATTGATTGTTGCCGCCGTCTCTGAATGGCTGTCGGTCAATAATACAACCTTTGAATATTCATCGCTTACCGCAAATATTTTTCCGATTAAAATTCCGTCTTCAACAACTACCGGCAGCCCAACCCTCGCCCCGTCTTTCTTCCCAACATTAATTATTAAACCCTGATAATCGCTGGCGATATCTCGGCTTAAAACCATTCCAGCCGCGTATTTATAATCTTCTTTTGCCAATAAATTTACTAATTTTTTTAACGAATCGTATTCGGCAACAGTAATTTTTAACTTTTCATTTTCAATAATTAAATTTTGATATTTCTCCCCGCAACGCTCATCTGTCTCCGGATTTAACTTTGCAGAAAATGAATAAACAAAAGTTTGGATCGGGCTTAACGCTTTAACTATTAAATTCTCAAAAAACGTCGTTATCTCAAAATAATGCAAAAAAATTAGCAGGACCGATACTGCTAACAGAATTATTGAAAGTTTTGGACTAAATTTAAACATATTTATATTGCTCGATTGTTAGCTATTTGACTTTGATTATTTTAACAATAAAGCAATTAAATTATCTAACATTCTCTTATTCTGTTGTTGAAGGCACAACGACTTCTTTTAATAAATTTTCATCTTCAAGTATCATCCCCGTCCCCCGAACCACGCAAGTCAATGGATCATCAATAATTCGCACTGGAATTTTTACAACCGAAGCGATTGCCTTGTCTATATTTTTTAAAAGCGCTCCGCCGCCGATTAATATTATGCCGCGATGGTAAATGTCGGCAACCAGCTCCGGCGGCGTTATCTCTAAAGTCGATTTAACCGCCTCAATTATGCTTTTAATAGACCGGTCAATCGCGCTTAATACTTGCAGTGAAGAAATTAAAACTTCTTTCGGCAGGCCTGACAATAAGTCGCGGCCGCGGACTCTAATCTGCGGCGTCTCGCTTATCTCTTTAAACGAACCGATTTTAATTTTTATTGATTCCGCGACGCGCTCGCCAATTAATAAATTAAATTCGTCGCGCATATAAGAAACAATGTCTAAATTTAGCTCATCGCCGGCAATCTTTAACGACTTCCAGGCAACAACTCCCGACAAGGAAATAACGGCAATCTCGGTGACGCCGCCGCCAATATCAATAATCATATTGCCGGAGGCGTCTTGAATCGGCATCCGCGCGCCAACCGCGCCGGCAATTACATTCTCTACCAAAAACACATCTCGTCCGCCAGCCGAAATTACCGCGTCTTCAACCGCTTTCTTTTCAACTTCAGTTACGTCCAAAGGAATTCCGATAACGACTCTCGGCCGCGGCGTTATCATAAAATTTTCTCGGTGTATTTTATCAATAAAATATTTTAACATTTTTTCCGTAACTTCAAAATCGGAAATTACGCCGTCAACCAACGGCTGCGATATTTTAATAAACGGCGGCGTTTTTCCTTGCATTTTCAACGCCTCCCGGCCAACTTCTAAAATCTGCCCGGTTTTATTATTTATTGCGACAACCGAGGATTCATTGATAACAACGCCTTTATCTTTAATAAAAAAACGCGTATTAGAGCTCCCTAAATCAATGCCGATATCTTTAGAAAGTTTTCTGAATAGACCTTTGAACACAACTTTTTTCAATTCCTAATTCACCTAATTTCTAATTCACCTAATAAAAGGTTAAATGCCTAAATTCCAAATAAAATTCAAAATGTCAAATGTATAATTCATAATTTTGTTTATTTAGATTTAGAATTTGACATTTTATTTGACATTATGGAATTATTGAATTTTATTAGGTGAATTAGGTGAATTAGAAATTAGGTGAATTTCTTAATTACTCCCTCCAAATCTAACAGCTCGACCTTTTCTTCCCCCCGCCCCTTTAATTCAATGTTATTCCCCGTTTTATCTGACACGACTAAACGATAAGGAATCCCTAATAAATCCGCATCAGCAAACTTTTCTCCGGCATTAACGTCTTGCCTGTCGTCATATAAAATTTTAACCCCTTCTTTTGTCATCTTATCATAAACATTTTCCGCAATGCTAAAGGTTTTTTTATCTTTACCTAAAACTAATAAATGAGCATGAAAAGGCGCGACCTCGACCGGCCAGATAATACCTTTTTTATCCTGATTAACTTCAGCGATTGTGGCCACAAGTCTTCCCAATCCAATTCCATAACAGCCCATAACTAACGACTTTTTTACTCCCTTTTCGTCAATAAAATTTGCTCCCATCTTTTTACTATATACGTCGCCTAATTTAAAAATATGTCCAACTTCTATTGCCGATTTAATTGCTAGCTTCGCGCCGCACTTCGGGCATTCGCTGCCTTTTTGTTCTTCGCTATTTGCCGCATAGCCGCACCTCTCGCAAACCTTTATCCTATCTTCCCCCGACTCGGCTTCAGCCGCAAATTCATGGCAAATCGTCCCGCCGATTGAACCCGAGCTCGCCTCAACCATCCGCGCCAATAAACCGCATCTCCTAAATATTTTTTTGTAAGCGTCCGCGACTTTTTCGTAATAATTGGCTAAATCAGCTTCGTCTTGATGAAAACTGTATAAATCTTTCATTATAAACTCGCGCGTTCTAAGCAGTCCGCCCGTTGCCCTAATTTCATTTCTAAATTTATTCTGAATTTGGAACATCGCCAAGGGCAGTTGTTTATATGACTGAATATAAGTCCTCGCCAACTCCGTAATCACTTCCTCGTGAGTCGGCCCTAATGCCAGCTCCTTTTTATGTTGATCTTTTAGAGTAAACAATGGCGGCTCGATTTTATCCCAACGCCCCGACTTAACCCAAATTTCTTTCGGCTGCAGCGTTGGTAATAAAATTTCCTGACCGTCAATTGCCGTCATCTCTTCTCTTATAATCTGTTCAACTTTTTTGTACACCTTAAAACCCAATGGCAGTAAACTCCAAATTCCAGCGGCCAGCTGATTTATATATCCCCCTTGAACCAAATATTTATGGCTAACTGCAGCCGCATCCTTAGGGGCGGCTTTAACTGTCGGCGGAAATAAATATGATTGTCGCATATTATTAAAATGGTTAAATTGTTAAATTGCCAAATTGTTACTTGCTATCATTTATTCATCAACAATTTAGCAATTTAGCAATATCTCTTATCCAAAAATCCTATCCCAAAACGACTTTGGACTTTGGACTTTGGACTTCTGGCTTTGGGCGTTATTAAATTCTTGAATTTGCCCTTTTGTAAATTGGCACAAAGCATTATTAATCCGCCTGCCTTCATCCTCTACAAGCCCAGAATCATACTCTCCCGCATGCGCATGGCTCCCTTCATAACTCGCCTTTTTCTGATCTAAATGTAAATTTAAATTATCAACATTTACATAAACATGAAACCGCGGATAAAAATCCCGTCCTAATCTTCTTACATATGATTCATCGCCTGGCATTGGCGCCGGACGATAGCCTAACTTACCAAAAAAATCTCTCCAATTTATTTCTAATCCAACTGGTAAACTAATCTTCATATTTGTTTTAATGTTTTAATGCCTGCCCCGTAGGGAGCCTAGGGGTTTTCTTGATTTTTTGCTTTCTTAAATACTAAATCCCTAAAATTAATTGGTAACCCTTCCGGTATATCAATTTTCATATAAAACACGAATTAACACTGATACTTACACTGCTTGGCACAAACTTAAATGATGCATTTATACTATCAGTGTTTATTCGTGTAAATATCAGTCCCGCTTAGCGGGATCAGTGTTTATAATTAAAACATTCCCGTCACTATGCCCCAAAGCTTCGCAAATTTATCTGAAAATTTAAACACGTCTCTGTAAGTTACCGCTAAAACCAAAAGCATCAGCAACATAAAACCAATATTATGGATTGTTGCCTCCACTCGCTGGTTAACTGGCTTGCCTCTAAACTTCTCCGCGAGTAAAAACAATACCCGCCCGCCGTCAAGCGCCGGAAAAGGCGCAAAATTTATTATTGCTAAATTAAGCGATAGCAGCGCCGTAAACTGCAAAATATAAATAAAGCCCAATTTTGCAACCTGCCCGGTCAGCGCCGCGATTCCAACCGGCCCGGAAATCTCTACCGAAATCGTTCTTGAAAAAATCAAATTTTTAAACAACATTAAAAAAGCAAAAATAATCTCCTTGAGTAAATATAAAGTCGTCAGCAGTCCCTGCCAAATCGCCAAATAAATCGGCAACGATACAACTCCCGTCTTTACGAGCGCGACCCCAATTCCGCCTTCTCCTGTCTCCGGAATTATCTCCGGAATAAATTCTTTTTGGATAATCTCGTCGCCGCGCCTAAGCTCAACTAAAATTTTCTCGCCAACTTTTCCTTTTATATAATTTTGAATTTCGCTAATCTCCTTAAATTTATTGCCGTCAATTTTTAAAATTGTGTCGCCAAGCTGTAAATTTTGTCTCTGCGCCGCCAGCCCTACCAGCACATCGGCAATCTGAATTTTTTCCTCTCTAATTGTCGCCTTGGCCGGTATTGTCTCGTCAAGAACTTGCGGCAAGCCAACTATAAAACCGATTGATATCAAACCATACGCCAAAATCACATTCATTAAAACGCCGGCCGAAATTATCCAAATTCTTTTCCAAACCGACTTATGCGCAAAACTGTCGCTTTCTTCCTTATATTCGCCTTCCTCGCCTTTAATCTTTACAAAGCCGCCAAGCGGAATCCAGTTTATGGAATAAATTGTTGTCGACGCCTCTTTTCTCTTGCGGCCGACAAACCGCCATCGCCCCGTCTCCGGATTTTTATAGACCCCTAAAATTCTCGGCGGAAAACCAAACCCAAACTCGTCGACCTTAACTCCGCTTTTTGTAGCCGCCAAAAAATGCCCGGCTTCATGAACAAAAACCAAAAGTCCTAAGATTATTATAAATGTGATAATAGTGATAAACATAATGAAAATAAATCTGAAATCATAAATCTGAAATCTGAAATTATTAAACCGTCATTATCTCCTCCTCCTTCTTTTCTCCAATCTCTTTGATTTTATCATTGTGCTCCCGCGTTGTTTTGTCAAGCTCTTCAATCGCCTTAAATTTATCGTCTTCGGAAATCTCTTTATTCTTTTCCGCTTTAATAATTTCTTCTTTGATTTCATCTCTTAGCTGGCGTACTTTTATTTTTGACTGCTCCAACTTTTCATTAACTTTTTTTACTAAATCTTTTCGGCTTTCTTCGGTAAGCTGCGGCACAATTAATCTTAAAACCGCCCCTTCATTAACAATGCTTAGCCCGATATTAGCCGCCGTCAGTGATTTTTCAACTTCCTTGGTGATATTTTTATCCCAAGGCGAAACTACTAAAACCCTCGCCTCCGGAACGCTTAACGAGGCGAGCTGCTTTAATGACGTCTTTGTCCCATACGCCTCAATCATTATATCTTCAATGATTGACGGGTTGGCGCGTCCGGTTTTAATCTGGCCCAGCTCTTTCTTTAAAAACTCAATAATCTCATTAAACCTCTCAAAATTTTTTTCAATATAATTATACATATCTCTGTTAAGATTATTTTTTTAAATTTTTAGAAAAAAGTTCTAACACAAATGATCTGCCGTCAGAGTCCCGTCCGGGGAACATCGGCGTGGTAAATGCTAACAAGAAATCAAAGATAATAAATCAGCAATCTGGAACATTCTTACCCCCTTTAAAAGGAGGCGATTCGTAGTCGGTAAGAATTACAATCCTGACTAAAGCCAGTATGAACAATTTAACAATTTAACAATTCAACAATTTACCAATTTACCAATTTTCCGCCAAAGGCGCTGTGTCCGCCCTTGGAGGAGATCAGCCTCTGGCTGAAACAATTTAACAATTTTATTTATCTTGTCTGAATTACTCGCGCGCCCAAATAAATAATGCTCGGATTTATCGGGTCAACAAGTAAATATCCGGCGGCCGCCGCTGTCGGCAGCCGTTTTGTAACCCAATCCCCTCCTCCGTTTGTCGACTTATAAAATGTTGACTGCGTCGCGTAATAAAGTTCCTGCGGATTAACCGGGCTGACAGCAAATGCTAAAACCCTTGTGCTTAGCGGCGGCGTAATTAAATTCAACGCCTCCCATGACGCCCCGCCGTCTAAACTTTTTAAAATTCCATAACGGCAAACGAGCCATAAATTATCCGTGTTGTCAGTGTTTATTATTAAATCATAAAATTCATTATAACCGGAAAATTTCTTTAGGCCTTCTTCTAAACTAACCCAGCTCGCTCCGCCATCAGTTGTTTTATAATATCCGTTTTTTGCGGTTGCGGCATAAAACACGCCCCCGCGTTTTGGATCGGCGACAATTTTAGAGACCGCGCCTCCAAACCTCTTAATCGTTGACCAACTTGCGCCGCCGTTAACGCTCTTAATAATTTCTCCGGCCGCGTTTCCAAAATAAACAAACGAACTATTATCTGAATCAACGGCAACCGCCGTTATTGATTGCGGCCGCGTGTCAATATAAATCTCCTGCCAGCTGCGGTTGCAATCCGTGCTTTTTAAAACTCGGTTGCTGAAGCCAATATAGATTGTGCATTTATCATTCGGGTCAACTGCTAAATCATTAACTCGTCCCGAATTAATTTGGCTTGGCTGAACCCAATTTTCCCCGCCGTCATAAGTATAAAATAATCCGTTCTCTTCCGAAATCATATAAATCGCGTTATTGTCTTGCGGATCAAACTTTAATTCTAAAACATTTACAGTCACAATGTCTCCTCTTCCGCCGGGCAAAACCAAGCTCCGCATCATCTGCCAATCGCCGCCCTTATCAAATGATTTAAAAACGCCGGCGTTCGGCTTCTTACTGCTCCCGAAAGACAATGTGCATCCCCCCAAAATAAAAACCAATAAAAATAAAATTACAAGTTTTTTTTTCATACCCAGTAGTAGAACTTCGATGTCTTAATCGCAATCGAAGTTCTTAGTTATTTATTAAATTT
>CAYHQU010000012.1:9882-15409 GCA_964358955.1 uncultured Gammaproteobacteria bacterium
AGTAGAACTTCGATGTCTTAATCGCAATCGAAGTTCTTAGTTATTTATTAAATTTGTTGTATATCCGGTATATAAATCATCGAACTTTTCACTTTCCAACGCATACACATAGAACATCTTAATTATCGAAGTTTCACTACTGGGCATACCCAGTAGTAGAACTTCGATGTCTTAATCGCAATCGAAGTTCTTAGTTATTTATTAAATTTTTTTATATATTTAAAATTAAATTTTCTAAAATTAACTTCGGATTAACATTGTCGGCTAGAAAATTTTTTGCCTGCTTGATATTCTCTAAAACTCCGGCTAAATAATCAACGCTGTATCTTTCCGCCATCTCTTTAATATTAAAACTAAACTGCTTGTTTTTGATTAAATGTTCGCCTTCGCTTTTGTGTAATAATATATCTCGGATAATCCCGTTCCAAATATTTAGGAGTTCCGCTAAATTATCTCTTTGGTAAAAACTTTTTTTTCTGTTATCTAAAATTTGTTCCGCGAATAAAAATCTTTCATTAATGCCTTTCTGAAAAATTTCAATAAATTCTTCCGCCGCTTTTTTGTAATTTTCTAATCTTTCCGGCTCTTCTAAAAAATTTATCGCCGCTCCAACCTGCCCGCCGGCAAGTCTTGTCAGCTCATCGGCTTCCTTTTGCTCAACTCCTCTCTCTAATAAAAATTTTTTTATTTCATTGCTGCCAACGCGCAAAAACTGAACTGATTGGCATCTCGACACAACCGTCTTTGGCAGGCTCTCAAATTCATCTGTCAACATTATAATTATGCTTTTTGCCGACGGCTCTTCCAAGGTTTTTAGAAGCGCGTTATGCGCTTTTTCCGATAAAAACTCCGCGCCATGTATCAATGCGATTTTATAAGAATTTAAAAATGAACAATGGTTAAGCCGGCTCTGCATTCCTTTTATCTGCTCAATGCTTATATTTTTATTTAATTTTTCCGTCTTTTTATCTCTTTCAATATCAACTTCAAAAAAATCAGGGTGTGTTCCCGCCTCAATCTGCCGACAGCAGCTACAATCTTCGCAAGGAACTGCCTTATCAAAAGCGCCGCTATGTTCGCATAAAATTGATTTAATAAAATATTTTGCAACCGTTGTCTTGCCAATATGGCTCGGGCCGTAAAATATATACGCCTGGCTTAACTGTTTTGTTGTCAATGATTTCTGTAAAAAATTAACCACATTTCTATGCCCTAGAATAGGCCAGTTAAATTGTATATTTGGCTCCTCTGACATATTCATATTTTACCATAAATCACTAATTTTTTGCAAATACTGACGAATTAAATCAGTGGCGTCCGAGATAATTGTCAGCCTGATTTTGCAATGCCTAAATTTAGATGATATGCTTTTTTTAACTCACTAAGTGACGGGGGATCCGTCACTTAGTGAGTTAAAAAATGGCTAAATGTGGCAATTGCAGTAACGTCCGCGCGGCAAAACGGGAATTTTTTTAATACTTTAAATTTAGTCTTATGAATTTAGTTTTTTGAATAATAATGATTACCCACTCGTCATTTTTCGCCATAGCGAAAAATGACGAGTGGGTTGGGTTATAATTTTGACTTATTTTTTCTCCCCGACAGAATTTCCTGTCGGGGACTCCGCCGCCCGCCAAACTCTTGCATTTTTTCCAATTTCTATTTATAAATAACGCGCTTGCCTAAATCTCCCGGAAAAATTTGACTTTGTTTAATGGTTATGATATAAAAAATACTGGACAAGAAATCTATAAAAACTGCGCCTCGGAAAAAAGGAGGGAAGCATGGCTGGAGAAAGCGACCAAACTTCAGTAAAAGCTTATAGCTTCCAAAAAGCCGAAAAACCTCCGCACAAACGGATGAGAATCAACACAAAATGCGCTCGTCGAATTGTCATCTGCGACAAAGATAAAAAAGATCTCATTGAAGAAGAAATTAAAATTATTGAAGGCAAGGTTAGGGATCTGGCGGGCTGTGTTTGCAGTTTTGAAATTCTTGTCGGGGTCAGCGAACAGCTGCTGATCTTCTACATCTCTGGCGACTACTTCGATGAAAAATCAAAAAATCGCTCCTTGGAAATATTAGACGGCATTATCTGGCTGCTTAAACGCTTTCGGACTCGCCGTCCAAACACTTCGTTCACGCTCAAATACATTCAAAAAGTAAATTTCCAAAAACGTTAAAACCACCAGCAATCACTGGTGGTCTTTTTAATTTGCAATACCGCTTAAAATAACACCGTCTGTTGCATGTTACATGTTATGTGTTCCATGCTACATGCTGCATGATTTATTTCATCGCCAAAATACTCCGCTTATAGCTTTCCAAATTTTCCAGCGCGATCCCCGTTCCTTTCGCCACGCAAAGCAGCGCCTCGTCGGCAACATATGCCGGAACGCCGGTTGCCCGCGATAATAACTTATCAATATTTCTCAATAAACTCGACCCGCCGGTCAGAATCATCCCCTTGTCAATAATATCCGCCGCTAGTTCCGGCGGCGTTTTATGCAAAACATCTTTTGCCGCCGCAATAATTCCGCCCAGCTCGTCTTGTATTGCCTCGGTAATATTATCTGAAGTAATAACAACGGTTTTCGGTAGCCCGGTTATCATGTCCCTGCCCCGTATTTCCGCTTTCATTTTTTCATCAAGATACATCGCCGAACCAATTTCTATCTTAATGCGTTCCGCCGTCCGCTCGCCGATTGCTAACCCAAATTTGCGTCTAATATATTCAGAAATTGCCATGTCAAATTTATTGCCGCCAACCCGAACGGAAGTTGACGCCACAATCCCGCCCAAAGAAATTACCGCCATCTCCGCCGTCCCGCCCCCAATATCAATAACCATATGCCCCGACGGGCTGCCAATCGGGATATCCGCCCCAATCGCCGCCACAATCGGCTCTTTAATAATGTAAGCCGCCTTGGCGCCGGCCGCAATCGTCGCATCAATTACCGCCCGCCGCTCTGTTGAAGTAATCCCCGCCGGCACCGCCACCATCACTTCCGGCCGAAACAGATGCACCCCGCCTAACGCTTTATTAACAAAATAGCGCAGCATCGCCGCCGTTGTCTTATAGTCGGCAATTACTCCATCCTTAAGCGGCCGCTGGGCAATAATCGTCTCCGGCGTTCGGCCTAACATCTCCCTTGCCTCAAGCCCAACTGTTAAAATCTTTTTATCAATAATTGAAATTGCCACCACCGATGGCTCATTAATAACAATCCCTCGCTTGGGCACATAGACCAGCGTATTCGTTGTTCCTAAATCAATTCCGATTTTTTTGATTAACATTGTATTAAATTGCTAAACTGTTAAATTGTTAAATGGCCAAAAAGCAATCAACAATTTAGCAATTTAACAATTTAACAATTATATAATAGCGTCTTTAACTTATAACATTTCTTTATCTTTGTCCAGGCAACCTCGCTCCCAAATACTTTGCGAAATATTTTATCCCCGACATAATATGAATTCTCGTCGCTTTGCTGAATATTGAAAAAAATAAATTGCTGCCAGCCGATAATCTCTGATGATAATGCACCATCTCCGCGTCCGCTAAATACCAAACCTCATATCCTTTTTCCCAAAATCGGCGGCACAAATCTAAATCTTCAAAATACATAAAAAATCTCTCGTCAAAAAAACCAACTTTATCTAAAAAATTTTTTTTTATAAACAGGCAGGCGCCAAACAGCCAATCAACTTTCATGTTTTTTTGGTGGTCCTGCTCCATCATTAAAAAATTATCCAGCTGCCTCCTTGCAAATGGCAGTCTTCCTAAAAACGTTCTCCGGTAAATTGGTATTAAATAGCTCGGATAACGCCGGCAGGAAAACTGCGTTGACCCGTCTGGATTAATTAACTTCGGCCCAACTATTCCCGCCGCCGCCGCTGTCTCTAAAAAATTGTATAGCTTTTCAACCACCCCTTCGGTAACCGCAATATCCGGATTTATTATCATTATATATTTTCCCTCCGCCTTCTTAATTCCTAAATTATTCCCTGACGCAAACCCGCCGTTTTTCTCCGAAGCCGCAGTTTTAATCCCCGGCTTCCCTTCCCTGCCAAGCGTAGCGGCAGTGGCGGCATTCGTTTTATCATCCAAAAAATACTCTCTGACCATCTCTAAACATCCATCGCCGGAATTATTATCAACCACAATAATTTCATAATCCAATTTTATATTGGATTGTAAAATCCCGCGAATACATTGTTTCACTAATCCCTTCTGCTTGTAGTTGAGAATGATAATTGACAAATCCATACTATAAAATGTAATGCCAATATACGAATGCATTCGAATTATACAAATGAATACGAATTATTAAACATTGGTTTTGCCTTGCTAAAATAGATTAAAGGCAATTCAAGTTCATTCGTATTAATTCGTATCATTCGCACGAATTAGTATATTAGCATTTCGCTATTATCATTAGTACCATTCGTATATTAGCATTTACTACATCTACTTAAACCACCCCCTCATCTCTTTCGCGCTTATCTTCCGGTGCGACATAATAATTTTTCTCTTTATCAAAATAAAAGGCAAAACTCTAAAAAATTCAAAGCAACTTCGGAAAATAAACGGCTCAAAAAATAGAATGTAGCTGAATATTTTTATCTCCCGCCAAATTATTGGAAAAAAATTCCGGAAAAAATTGCTTAAAATTTCATTTTTCGCCAGCATCAAATGTTGGTTTCTAAAAGAATATATTCTTAGCAATTTTGAAATCTTCCGCCGTTCTTTTATAATTTGGCTTATTTTTTTATTTGCCGACCCGGAAAAATGGCGATGATGAAAAGCCACCGCCGGGCTGACATAATAACTCCTCCAGCCAAAAAGACGCAGCCGCCAGGCCAAATCAACATCCTCTTTATAAGCAAAAAAATCATTGTCAAAATATTCATCTTTAATTTTTATATCTTCAAGCGCCGCCTTTCTATATAATACACAAGCGCCGCAAATTCCAAAAACTTCGCCGCTTTGCTGATATTGCCCCTCATCTTTTTCGCCCGATCCCCGATCATAAAAATGCCGGCTTTTTCTGGCAATTAGTCCGGTTGAATCTATTACATCCGACCTAACTGCCGTTCTCAATCCGCCGCCGCCGTTAATCGGATCAACGTCCTGCGTGTATAATTTTAAAATCTTTCCGCCAAAGCTGCCGCCTTCCGGCTTGGCATCGGCATACCTCAAAATTTCGCTGATAAAATTCTCATCCAAATTTACGTCATGATTTAAAACCAAAACATATTCGCTTTTTGCCATCCGAATCCCTTGATTATATGCCTTTGCAAAACCGATATTTTTAAAATTCTGCAGCACGCCCGCCGTCGGATAATAATTTCTAACAAACTCAACCGTATTATCCTGCGACCCGTTATCAATAATTAAAACCGAAAAATCCCGAAACGTCTGATGCATCAACGACTCAAGACAATCAAAAAGATAATACATTGAATTCCAAGTGACAATTATGATGGTTATCTTTGTTTGCGCCATAATATTATAGGTAATAAT
>CAYHQU010000013.1:0-5781 GCA_964358955.1 uncultured Gammaproteobacteria bacterium
GAGTTTAATAATGAATATACGCATAACCAGAGATTATTTGCAAAAAATCGTGTTTTATTTATTAAAGATAAGCTCTCGCTGTAGTCGGACTCCTAAGCTTCGGAGTCCGACTCCAATAGCTTAATGCTATCATCCAAATTAGTGGAAATTGTTTGTTATTGCCTAAATCCGAATCATTATCATTTAATACTAAAACAGATAGCGGAAAATGGAATTTCAAAATTTTTACAGAAATTAAGCGGTGGATATACGAAGAGATGGTTGCAAAACTCCTTTGACTGCAATTTGTCCTTTTTGGCTGCAACTTCGTCAAACTGCGCAAAATGATTTTCATCGTAGCGCTGCTACGGCTCAAATCATTTTGCTTGTTTTCCTCGTTTCGCTCAATCCCGCAGCGGCGGGACGCTTGAAAGTAGTTTTGCAACCATCTCAAATTATTTCAATACAAAATATAAAAGATCGGGCGTATTATTCCAGGGCAAATTTAAAGCCGCACACCTCAAAGACGATAACCAAATAATTTGGTCGTCTGGATATGTAAATGGTAATTTGGAAATTCACAAAATTGCGAAAGCGGAAAATTATAAATGGTGTAGTTATCCCGATTATTTAGGCAAGAGACAGGGGACGCTTTGCGACAAAGGAGTAGTTTTAAATCAATTTAAAAATATTATAAGTTATCAGGAATTTGTTCAGGAGGTTATTTATGAATTTCAGAAAAGGAAAGATGGGGTGAGATATTTAAAAATTCAATAATTAGCGCATTGTTTTTCTTATCGTCTCGCCGGTGCCGCACGCCGACGCTGCGGAGTCCGACTCCAATGGCTTAGAGACGATGATAGAGAGACGATGCTGTTAATCTTATGAAAAAAATATACAATATTAAAGGAATGCATTGCGCGTCTTGCGCGCTGACGATTGAAAATAAATTAAATAAAATGTCGGGAATAAAAGCGGCGAATGTTAATTTTGCGACGCAGCAGGCGACGGTTGAGTTTGCTGCTGACAAGTCACTAAGCGACGAAGCTTCGTCACTTAGTGATGGCGTGATTAAGGCGGTAAAAGCGGCGGGATATGAGGCAAGTATTGAAGATGAAAATAGCGGCGGCCATGATCATGGGGCGGCTGTCAAAGAGGCAGAAATAAAAAAAGAACGGAATCAGTTTATTTTGAGTTTGGTTTTGTCTTTGCCAGTATTAGTATTAAGCATGATTTTACGAGACGCCTCTTTCCAAAGTAAAGTTATCCAGTCATTATTAGCCGGGGTTGTTCAATTTTATGTTGGCTTTAGATTTTATCGCGGCACTTATTATGCTGCCAAAAATAAGACGGCCAATATGGACACGTTGATTGCCGGCGGAACCAGCGCGGCTTATTTCTACAGCATTGCAACCACTTATTTTATAAAAGGAGAAGTTTTTTATGAAACTGCCGCGTTGTTAGTTACGTTTGTAGTTTTAGGTAAATGGCTTGAGGCGCGGGCGAAAGGCAAGGCCGGGGAGGCAATTAAAAAATTGCTGGGGCTGCAGGCGAAGACGGCGCGGATACTACGCACAAAAACACAAAAACACGAAAACACCCCGCCTATTGCGGGGCAAGCAGAAAACACAAAAACACAAAACCATAACAATTATGAAGAAGTTGAGATACCGATTGATGCGGTAAAAATTGGCGATTTGGTTTTGGTTAGGCCGGGGGAGAAAGTGCCGGTTGACGGGCAGGTTGTTTCTGGGCATTCAAGCGTTGATGAGTCAATGATTTCCGGGGAAAGTATTCCCGTGGAAAAAAAAGTTGGCGACATGGTTGTTGGAGCAACAATAAATAAGCTGGGAAGTTTTGTATTTAAGGCCACTAAAGTCGGCAAAGATACGGTGCTTTCGCAAATTATTAAGTTTGTTGAAGAGGCGCAGGCGTCAAAAGCGCCGATTCAAAAATTTGCGGATACAGTTTCGGGTTATTTTGTGCCGACGGTGGTGGTAATCGCAATTATTACTTTTTTAGTTTGGTATTTTTTGGCTTTGTCACCATTTGTCAGCGCCTTGCTGGCTTTTACGGCAGTGCTTGTTATTGCCTGTCCTTGCGCTTTGGGCTTAGCGACACCAACGGCGATTATAGTTGGGACCGGCAAAGGGGCGGCGGCAGGAATTTTAATTAAGGGCGGGGAGGCGTTGGAGATGGCTAATAAAATTCAGACGGTGGTGTTTGATAAGACGGGGACGTTGACCGAAGGGAAGCCGGTTGTTACGGATGTTTGGCAAGTCCAAAGTCCAAAGTTAAAAGTTAAAAGTTTGCTTGCTCTTGCAGCTTCGCTTGAGAAAAATTCGGAGCATCCGTTGGCCGAGGCGATTGTCGGGAAGGCGAAGCAGGGGGGCGTTGAGTTGCTGGAAGTTCAGGATTTTGCGGCGGTGGCGGGGCATGGGGTTGTTGGGCAAGTTAAAAGTCAAAAGTCAAAAGTCAAAAGTTTAAGTCAAATGTTAAAAGTATTTTTAGGGAATAGGAAATTGATGGAAAAGTATGGCATAGCTTTTGGCGATGAAGTCAAAAATAAGATGGAAAAATTAGAGGGCGAGGGGAAGACGGTGGTGATTTTGGGGGTTGAGAGAGAAGCGATTGGGTTAATAGCGGTGGCCGATACGGTTAAGGAAACATCTAAAGAAGCAGTGGCGCAGCTGCAAAAAATGGGAATAAAAACGGTGATGATTACTGGCGATAATAGAAGGACGGCCGAAGCGATTGCGAGGCAGGTTGGGATTTCCGAAGTGTTGGCCGAGGTTTTGCCGGAGGATAAGGCGAAGGAAGTAGTAAAATTACAGGGGATGGTTTCTGAAAACGGTCAAACCCCCCCTAGCCCCCCCTTATCCAAGGGGGGGAAGAGTAGGGTGTATGTGGCGATGGTGGGCGATGGCATCAATGACGCGCCGGCGTTGGCGGCGGCGGATTTGGGAATTGCGATGGGCGGCGGAACGGATATCGCGATAGAGAGTGGTGAAATCGTGTTAGTTAAAAATGATTTGCGGGATGTGACGCGGGCGATAAAGTTAAGCCGACAGACGATGAGAAAAATTAAGCAGAATTTATTTTGGGCTTTGTTTTATAATAGTGTTGGCATTCCGATCGCGGCGCTGGGGTTGCTTCGGGCCGAGTTTGCCGGGCTGGCAATGGCAATGAGCAGCGTGTCGGTGGTGGTGAATTCGCTGCTGTTGAAAAGGAAGAAACTTTAGATGAAATGCTAATATACTAATGCATGCGAATGATACTAATAAATACAAATACGACGGATTGTTCGATTGTTAAATTGTTAAATTGCTGGTTAGAAACTTAGTTTTGAGTATTCAAAACTAAGTTTTAGTAAGTAAGGGACTTTACAAATTTTTAGAATGTGATAAGATAGAAACACTAATAAATCATTGAGGAGCTGCAATGTTGTTTTAAATATATTTTTACCCGATTTTCGTTGGGGTTGGCGGTCCTTCCAAATCAAGCTTGCTTGCGGGGCGGCTAAAGCCGCCAAACCCTCCACTTCATGCCAAAGGCAGATCCGCCTCGGGCGGAAAAGTGGGGTAGAAATGTTGCGGTCCTCAAATAATTAATCTTTTATGGACGAATCAAAAAAGAATTTAATTTTAGGAGTGGCGATTGGGGTGGCGGCGGTGAGTTTGGTCGGGATGATGACGATGTTGATTAAAAATCCAGCCGCAACGAGTGGGGGCGCCAACACGAATGCGGTTAATGCGGCGGCAGAGCCGACGCCGGAAGAGCCAAAAGTGACAGCGCCTTCGGTTAGCGATGCCGACCACATCCGCGGCAACAAAAACGCGAAAGTGACGATTATTGAATTTTCGGATTTTCAATGTCCTTACTGCAGCCGATTTCACGACACGATGAAACAAGTTATGGCGGCGTATCCAAACGATGTGCGATGGGTTTATAAAAATTTTCCGTTGGATTCAATTCACCAGTTTGCGAGAAAAGCCGGAGAGGCGGCGGAATGCGCGGGCGAACAGAATAAATTTTGGGAATACGCGGACAAGTTGTATGAAAATCAAAGCAGTTTCGGGATAGATTATTTCAAGAAGCTCGCGGGTGACTTAAAATTAAACAAGACAAAGTTTAACGATTGTTTAGATTCGGGAAAATTTGCCAGTAAAGTTAACGCGGATTATCAGATGGGAATTAACGCGGGAGTTCGCGGCACCCCGGGCAACTTTATCAATGGCCAGTCGGTTCCGGGAGCGCAGCCGTTTGAGAATTTGAAGCAGATTATAGATGGGTTACTTAAATAATAAAATAATATAAAAATAGACGGTCTAAATGGGCCGTCTTTTTTATCCACAATTATTATTTACGGTAGTTGGGGATTTGTGGTATAATTAGTTTAGCTATTAGGTTATTAGCCTATAGCATTATGAATGTTTTATGGAAGAAATAGAGACTACAACCAAAATAGCCATTTTCCGAAAAAAGGAAATCAGAAAAATCATTTATAAAAATGAATGGTGGTTTTCAGTTGTGGACGTTGTGCAAGCGCTAACAGACCAATCTGATAATTATACTGCCAGAAAGTACTGGAATAAACTTGCTCAAAGATTAAGAGAAGAAGGGAGTGAAGTGGTGACAAATTGTCACCAGTTGAAGTTAAAAGCGCCAGATGGAAAAATGAGGGAAACAGATTGCGCCAATACAGAGGGAATATTCAGAATTGTACAATCAATCCCATCACCCAAGGCCGAGCCATTTAAGCTTTGGTTAGCGCGAGTTGGTTATGAGCGAGTTAAGGAAATTGAGAACCCAGAATTAGCCACCAAAAGGACCAGGTTCTTATACAAAGCCAAGGGCTATCCGGATGATTGGATAGAAAAAAGAATGCGCGGAATTGCGATTAGAGAGGAGCTCACAGACGAATGGCAAAGGCGCGGCGCTCAAGAGAAACTGGATTATGAGATTTTGACAGCGGAAATTTCCAAAGCCGCGTTTGATGTAACACCTAGTGAGTATAAAAAACTGAAAGGACTTAAACGCGAGAACCTACGCGATCACATGGATGATTTTGAGTTGATTTTCAGTATGCTTGGTGAGCGCGCCACCACAGAAATTCACCGCACTGAAAATTCGCAAGGCGTACCAAAACTAAAGAAAGATGCCAAAGAAGGCGGAGATATTGCCGGCGGAGCGCGTAAAAAACTGGAAAAACGACTAGGCCGTTCTGTCGTTTCTGGCAAAAACTTTCTCCCGTCTGAAAAGCGGGTTAATTCTATTTACACTGTATGACATTTAATCCAATAAAAATTGCCAAATATTGGGTTGAAGGTTCAGCACAAGATTTTAGAGCCGCCCGATCTCTGTTTGATTTGAAACATTATCCTCAACAATAAAGAATACAGTCAAAGATATTTAAAAATCACTGAAAATTTACTCATATGGCTAAAAAAAGAATTCCAAAAAAAATCATAAAAATTGTGCAAGGTTATACACAAAGGTTGTCTAAGGAAGAAAAATTGTCAATAGAAAAAGTTATAATTTTTGGCTCTCAAGCCAAAGGCAAGCCGCATCAATGGTCAGATATAGATGTTTGCCTTATCTCGCCGAGCTTTAAAGATTTCCCCAGGGATTTGGAGTTTTTATGGCAAAGAAGAAAAGACGAAGAGGTAATGGCGGGTTTAGAGCCGATTGGATTTTCAAAAAAAGATTTTAAAGAGGGAGGGGCTTTGGTTGAAGAAATTAAAAGAACCGGTTTTGAGGTAAAAAATAAACGTTTATAAAATTATAAAAAAGTCATTTATG
>CAYHQU010000013.1:5881-9004 GCA_964358955.1 uncultured Gammaproteobacteria bacterium
TGTCGGAAATTTACAATTTTATTACCGCGAACACCGCGGCAACTGTGGGCAGTCCGGCGCTGGATTTTTCCGGCGCCTTGGAAGATTCTGGCCGCACGTTGACAGAAATTTATGACGCTTTAGTTGGTCTGATTACGGATAATACGGTAAAACTGGGCAGCACTTATCTTGGGGTGGCCGGAACTTTAACGCCTGATGGCGGTACTGCCACGACAACTGATGTATTTGCCGGCAAGACCGTTCATATCAGCAATGACTGGACATTAGATACCGGCACGCTTAATTTGGCTTGCAATGTCGCTAATTTTGACGGGACGGACAATAAAGTCGCTAACGCCTACGACGGCGCTGGCGACGGCACTAACCGTTGGTGTATGACTTCTTCTGGCGACGCGGCAACAACTGATATTTTAGCCGGCAAAATCGCTTTCGTGGACGGGGCGGCGATAACTGGAGTTATAGAAACTAAAACATTGTCGGCTGCCAGCGAAACTTTAGGCGCTGGCTACTACGCGACTACCACGCTATCGGCTGCAGACAGCGATTTAGCAACCGCCAACATTAAAAGCGGAATAACAATTTTTGGCATTGACGGCAATAGTAATGTGGTAGACACAAGCTCTGGCGATGCGGCTGCCGGCAACCTGTTGGCGGATAAAATTTGTTGGGCGGATGGCGCGGCAATAACCGGCACAATGGCTAATGTCGGAGCGCAAACAGTTACGCCCGGCACCGCAAATACGACTATTACTGCTGGCTATCATAATGGCTCGGGTTACTGCGCCGGCGACGCTAACTTAATTTCCGCCAATATTAAAAGCGGCGTTACTATCTTTAGTGTGGCCGGAGATTCTAACGTGGTTGATACTTCTTCCGGCGACGCGACAGCCGCCGATGTTGCCGATGGTAAAATCGCTTTCGTGGACGGGGCGGCTTTAACCGGCAGTATGTTTACAAATCAGCAGTATCAAACCATAGACGATTGGCTTAATTCCGGCGGCACTAGCGGCGAATATATTAGCGAGGAGGCAACCTGGACAACAGCCACTACTACCTTTTCCGGCGCCAGCTCTATTGATTATGCCACTACCAGCGATAATACGGTTAGAATTTTAGATTTAGCCAGTAATACGGTAAAAATAGACGATAGAACCGGCTTATGGTGGACGGACGCGGCCTCTTATGACGGCTTAACCGCGCCCACCACAACGGAAAATTATTTTACTTTGACAGCCGATGGCAGCCGGCCCACCGGCGGCAGCGCCATTGGTTTTTGCAACGCTTTAAACACTTACAATTCCAACGATGGGTTTGGCGGTTATACTGATTGGTATTTGCCAACACAAAAAGAATTAATGCAGGCCTATATTGACGGCGCGGCTAATAATCTGCCTAATCCGGGCTACTACTTTTGGTCGTCTACCCAGTACTACAATGATGCGGCCTACGCTTGGCGCGTGACCTTGAGCTACGGCAGCGCGTACACCAATACTAAGGCGACGCGCGCCTATGTCCGTTGCGTCCGCCGCCCTTAGTCTTCAGGCAATAGATTTAGATTATTTGGTAATTTGACCGATTTGGTCAAATTCACTGATACCACTGATTTGAGAACACTGATTACACTGATTTATGTTATAATGTATCTGTATGGAGTATTTATATCAGGATTTAACCTATAAATTGCGGGGAATGTTTTTTGAGGTTTATAATCAGTTAGGTCCGGGCTTGTCCGAAAAGATTTATCAGAAAGCAATTATTCAAGAATTAGACAGTCAAAAAATTCCTTTTGAAACTGAAAAAGTTATAAGTATTAAATATAAAAATGCGAAAATTGGACAACAGAGATTAGACTTAGTTATTGATAATAAGATTATTGTTGAAATCAAAGCTACTGATAATATGCACCCGCTTTTTGCCAGGCAAACAATCGCTTATCTTAAAGTATCTGGTTATAAGTTAGCTTTATTGGTTAATTTTGGTGGCGATAAAATAATAATAAAAAGATATGTTAATTAAACACCCTGATAACACTGATTTAATTCATGATATCACTGATAATAAAAATCAGTGGAATCAGCGTTTTTCTAATCAGTGTAATCCGTGTTCACGAGAGAGAGAGAGAGAGAGAGTAAACGTCGCGGCGCGGATTTTTTCCTATGAAAACCTTTTGCGATGTTATTATTCCTGCCGTAAGAGAAAGAGACATACTATTAATGCGATAAAATTTGAAGCTCATTTTGAAGACGAACTTTTAAAATTACAGTCCGAATTAAAAAGCCATACTTATAGGCCGGGCAAATCAATTTGTTTTGTGGTTACAAAACCAAAAGCCCGCGAGATATTCGCCGCTGATTTTCGGGATCGGGTCGTTCATCATATTTTGGTCGGTTATCTTGAGCCGATTTGGGAGAAAAAATTTATTGACCAATCATACGCTTGCCGTAAAGGCAAAGGCGCTCATCAGGCAATAGCCGATTTAAAACGTTATCTGCGTCAAGCTGGCGAGTCCGGCCGCCGGCCGGTAAATTATTTGCAAGTTGATATTCAAAGTTTTTTTGTGAGCTTAAAAAAAGAAATTTTATTTGAAATCATAAAAAAACAGGTTAAAAATCCAGAAATTTTACGGTTAGCGGAAGTTATCATCTTTCATAATCCGACGCTTGATTATTACCGCAAAGGCCAAAAATCGCTTTTTGATTTAATTCCCGACCATAAGTCGCTTTTCAAGGTGCCGTCAAATCAAGGCTTGCCAATTGGCAATTTGACCAGTCAGTTTTTTGCCAATGTTTATTTGAACGAGCTGGACCAATTTATAAAGCATACGTTAAAGATAAAATATTATCTGCGATATGTTGACGATCTCGTGCTTTTATCCCCAGACAAAAATCAGCTAAAAACATGGCGCGAGGAAATTGATAATTTTTTACAAGGAAAATTAAAGCTGAAACTGCATCCAAATAAAACGATTGTGAACGATATCAGACAAGGCATTGATTTTTTGGGCTATGTTGTCCGGCCGGATTATATTTTAGTCAGGCGGCGGGTGGTTAAGAATTTAAAAGAGAAACTATGGCGGCTAAATCGGCTCCCAGCAAAATTTACCGCCGAGGAATTGGCAAAAGT
>CAYHQU010000013.1:9104-14545 GCA_964358955.1 uncultured Gammaproteobacteria bacterium
GGCGGCTGGTCGGGCTGGGCAGTTTCACGTTCTTAGGGGTCAGGAGTGACAGAAAGAGATATTGTGGATAAAATGTATTTACTAAATACAAAAAATCCGATAAAATGTATTTAGTAGATAAAAATTAAACAAAAAACCTTTATGAACATTAAAAGAGAAGTTACTGCCAAATCAGCTAAATATTGGCCAAGCGATGAAATTTTAATTTTTACCGGCGCTAGACAAGCGGGCAAGACCACTGTTTTAAGACAAATTCAAGACGAGCTAAAAACACAGGGGCAAAATCAGTTTTTTTTAACGCTTGAGGATCCGGAGTATTTGGCTTTACTTGATGAACATCCAAAAAATATTTTTAAAATTATGCCTGGCGGCAGCAGAGGTCGGATAGTTGTTTTTATAGACGAGATTCAATATCTAAAAAATCCGACTAATTTTTTAAAATATCTTTATGATGAGCACGGCGGAAAGATAAAATTGATTGTTACCGGCTCGTCAGCATTTTATTTAGATAAAAAATTTAGAGATTCATTAGCCGGCAGAAAAATAATTTTTCCGGTTAACACCCTTTCCTTTCGGGAGTTTTTGCTTTTTAAAAAAGAAAAAGATTTATATCAAAAAGATTTTAACGTCTTGGGTTTGGCGGAGAAAAATAAATTATCAGCTTACTACTACGAATATTTGCTTTATGGCGGCTATCCGCGGGTGGTTTTGTCGGAGTTGAATGAAAAAGAAAATATTTTGCGGGAGTTGGCTTATTCCTACATTAAAAAAGACATTTATGAAGCCGGCGTCAGGCAAGATGAAATATTTTACAAGCTTTTTAAAATTTTAGCCGTGCAAGTCGGTTGTTTAGTTAATAGTTCGGAGCTGTCAAACACTTTAGATATTTCTAAAACGGCAGTTGATAATTACTTATTAGTGATGCAAAAATCATTTCATATTTTTTTAGTCAAACCGTTTCATCAAAATATCCGCAAAGAAATTAGCAAGATGCCAAAAATTTATTTTAACGATTTGGGTCTGCGCAATTTTTTTACCGGAGATTTTAGGGGCTTGGCGGCGCGAAATGACCAAGGGCAACTTTTAGAGAATGCTGTTTTCCGACAACTGCGAGAAAGGTATGAGTTAGAGAAAATAAAATTTTGGCGCACTACCGACCAAAAAGAAATAGATTTTGTCGTTGGCGACCAGGAGGCCTTAGAAGTTAAACACAATGTTAAAAATTTAAAAATAAAAAATTGGGAATATTTTTTGAAGATTTATCCCAGTTTTAAATTATCAATAATTTCCTTAGACGCAAAAATTGATAAAATTGAAAGTTATCCGGTTGTTGACGCTTGGAAAATATAATTTTAGGAGGCAGTGATGTTAAAAAAAATTCTGATAATTTTTACTTTTGTTAGTCTGGCAATTTTGCCAGTCGTTGTTTTAGCGTCGTCCACTGACGGCACGATTGATTCTACCTATCGCTATGCTTATGGCGAAAATATTGGCTGGATTGATTTTGGCACAACTAATGGCAACGTTCACGTAACTGATTCCGGACTTTCCGGCTACGCTTTGTCCGAAAATACCGGCTGGATAAATTTAGATAATGTTGTTAATGACGGGGAAGGTAATTTATCCGGCTACGGCTGGTCGGAAAATACCGGCTGGATAAATTTTGCGCCGACAAACGGCGGCGTGATTATCAATTCTTCGGGCGAATTTACCGGTTCGGCTTTGAGTGAAAATGTCGGCTGGATTATTTTTACTGGCGATTATAAAGTTAAAACCGACTGGCGGCCGCGAAGCGCACGGCCGGCTTGCAATAATTCTACTGATGACGACGGCGACGGCAAAATTGATTATTCAGCTGACCCGGGTTGTTCTTCTTTAGATGATGCCAGCGAGACCGATCCGGTCGCCACGGCTCCTGGCGGCGGGGGTCCGCCTCTGGGCGCAATGAGCGCGCCGACACCGGCAGCAGTAGCGAAGTTTCAAGTTTTGATTAATAATAATGACTTGGAGGTTCAATCGCGCGAAGTTATTTTGAATTTATGGGGCGGGTCAACCATTGCCTATGTTTGGTTATCGGAAAAGCCGGATTTTCCCGAAAGCTATCGCGTTGATTATAATTCTTCACAATCTTTTATTTCATCTCCATTTACTTTAAGTTCAGGCGAAGGCGTAAAAACTGTTTATGCCAAATTTTGCACCCAGTATGGCTATTGCTCGGAAGTCGTTTCCGATAGTATAATTTATATCTTGCCGGCGCCAGTTGTTCAGGAGCCGTTGCCGGAAATTCCGACCGCGCCGGCAACGCCGCCAGTCAAGCCAATGCCGGCGCCAGTTGTAATAGCTCCGACGCCAAAACCAGCTACTCCTTTTATACCGCTGCCAACTCAACCAATACCAGCAGTGCCAGAAATTTTAGCGCCAACCATTACTTCAACTCCTGTGTTAACGCCCGTCCCGACTTCAACACCCGCTCTTACCAAAGAAGCGCCGCCGGCTTTAAGAGCGGAATGGGATTTGTGGCCTGAAGTAGAAAATCAGTTTGCGGAGCCGACAGAGTTAGTTAAACAAATTGACATTTTGGAACAAAAATTTCCCAAGCTGAAAAAAACTTTTCAGTCGCTGGAGTTATCCGCAGAGACGACATCACAGCGGCTTAATGATATTAAGCTGTATTTGTCGGGGCTGCAAGAAATTTTAGCCGTCTCTTTGCCGGACTTAGCGGCGGTTTCCATAAAAAAAGCGCCGGCGCTGCCCTTGGTAGATTTGGCGGCGGAGATGTTAGAAAAAATTCCCACTGAAGTAGTTTTTGCGCAAACGGCCCAGGGCAAAATTGATCTGCCGGCGCGGCTGCAAGTTGATCCGCAGGGAAAATTTAGCCAGGAAATAAAAACATTAGCGGGAAAACATTTGCGGCTTAATATCCGGCCTGAAGGCAAAGCCAGCGCCGTCCGCGGTTTTATTGTGTTCCGGTCGCAAAAAACTGTTGAGGTTTCTTCGGTAGTGGCAGTTTTGTTGGGAGTCAAGCCGGCTTTAGCGCAAGAGACGCCAGCGGTTGAAAAAAAGTTAGTGCTTGGAGAATTTGAATATACTGACCCTGATGGCGATGGGCTCTACACCGCTGATATTTTAGCGCCAGTAGTGGCGGGCAAATACGATATCATTACGGTTATAAATTATGAAAATCAGACCGTAAAAAAAGTAGAGTTTATCGCCGTGGTTGATCCCGAAGGTTATATTTATAAAATAACTGGCCGGGACGAGACGCGTCTTGCCGGCGTTGAAGTCGCGCTCTATTGGTTTAATCCGGAAACTAAATCATATCAGCTTTGGCCCGCTAAAGATTTTGGCCAGCAAAATCCGCAGATAACCGACAACACCGGCCGGTATTCTTTTTTAGTGCCGCCCGGTCGCTATTACTTAGCGGCGCAGGCCGGCGGTTATAGTTCTTATCAAGGCGACCCTTTTGAAGTGGCGCTTGACTCCGGGGTGCATCTGAATATTGAGTTGCAGCCAAAATTTTGGTGGCTAAAGTTTGTTGATTGGCGCACCGTGCTCTTGTTTGCCGTTGCGGTTTTTTTGTTCTACAATTTTTATAAAGATAAAAAAAGAGATAAAAATTTAAAAAAGAATTAAAATTTATAAGCGGAGCTTGTCCCGCTTAGCGGGATCGTCGGGCTTCGCAAGTGATCCTGCGACTGCGGGACCATTTGACTCATCCCTAGAAATTATGAAAAACATTTTTTACAAAATTTTTATTGCGGCTGTTATTATTATTTTATTTTTTAGCAACGCATTATTTATTTTTAAATATTTTTCCCTAAAAAAGGGCTGGCAAAATGCTGTTGTTAGTCAAAAAAGTAATAGTTCGGTTTTAAATTTTACCAAGCTGTTTATGAGCAAAGTTCTTAACGCGCAGCAGGAAGTTTCGTTTGAAGACCGGCTGATGCTTGAAAATGCGGTGCGCGACACGCGCGATTCGGCTTTGCTGCAACGATGGAACAGTTTTGTGGAAGCCGAAAGCCAGGCCGAGGCGCAAACAAGCGCGAAAAAATTATTAGAGATGCTGATAAATAAGATTCAATAATTTTTATAGAGCAAATTATTTATTAAAAATTGGGCGCAATGCCTAATTTTTTATTAAAAATTTTAACTGCCACACTTAAAAGCGATCGCGGATAAAGGTGGTTTTTTATTTAAAAATTGATTCCGAAAATGAAGACGATCGTCTCTATTTTCGGATTTTTCTTTAATTGTTTTATTAGAGCAAAATTGTGGCGATGCTAAAGTAAATAATGATGCTTAATAGGTCTTGGATTATGGTGGCGATGGGGCCGGAGGCGTTGGCGGGGTCAAGTTTTAGTTTGCTGAAAAAATAAGGGATAATGAGGCCGGTTAAAACGGAAGAGATGATGGCGGAAAAAAGAGCGATGGCTAAGACGGCGCCGATTGTCGGGTTGCGATAGAGAAGAAGAGAAATTATAAAAAGCAAAAGGCCGGAGAGAAGACCGAGAATGATGATGATATAAAATTGGCGGAAAAAATATTTTAGAAAGTTTAGTTTTTGGTTGATGGCTAAGTCGCGGATGATAAACGCTTCCATTTGGGTGCCGACGGCGTCAGACATATAGACGATCAGGGGAATGAAGGCGGCTAAAATTAAATTTTGTTCAAGAGTGTTTTCAAAAAGCCAGACGATTTTGGCGGCAAAAATTCCGCCGAGCAGGCCGACAAAAAGCCAAGGGGCGCGGTGTTTTAGAGATTTAAAAATTGAAAGTTTTAAGACATCATCAATGCCGTTGTCATGATGTTTTAGTCCGGCAAGATGAAATAAATCTTCGCTGGCTTCTTTTTGGATAATGTAAAGAATTGTGTCGGACGGGACGATGCCAAGAAATTTTTTATTTTTATCAATGATGGGGATAGCTTTGATATTATTTTGGATGGCAAGTTGCGCAACATGCTCTTGGTCGGTGTAGGGATGGGCGAAGATAATTTTTTTATTCATTATTTTTGAGACCGGTTTGTTTTTGGAGTGCCGAAAGATTTCTTTTATTGAAAAGACACCGAGGAGTTTTTGTTCAGATTCATTAACAACATAAATATAATTGATGGTTTTAAAATTATCCATTTTTTCCATCAGCAGTTTTTCAACTTCGGCAATGGTGTTTTTTGGTCCGATGGTCGGAACCTCGGTAATTAAAAGATGGCCGGCAGTGTCGGCGGGGTAATCGTGGTGGTTGTGATTATGATTCATATGTTTATATTATAGCAAAATAATGAATTAAAAAACATCTCAACTTAGAGATGTTTTTTAAAATCGGGGTGACCCCGCCATGAAGGCGGGGCAGGACAAGGATTTGTCACGCTACGCGTGATCCCGCGAAGCGGGAAACCTGCTAATTTTTACTTCTTCAACCGTCTAATTTTCAAAATAAATATCG
>CAYHQU010000014.1:0-13557 GCA_964358955.1 uncultured Gammaproteobacteria bacterium
GGGCGTGGCAATCTCGCCCCCGTGCGCCGACGGGGGCGCAACGGACACTGCTCTCATGGGATAATCCTACAAGAGCAATGCGCTCAGCGATCCCGCTTGGCGGGATCGAGATCCCCACGGCCGCTGCGGCGGCCTCGGGATGACAATGGGTTTCGAGATCCCCACGTCGTCCCGCTCGGCGGGACTCCTCGGGATGACTTTGTCATTTTTAGAGATTGCTTCGTCGCCTGCGGGGCTCCTCGCAATGACATTAAGGGTGTGCTATAATATTACCATGATCGAAGCCCTCTTCTACAAAAAATTAGCCAATCAGCAGGCGCGCTGCAAGTTATGCAATCAACATTGCATAATAAATGATGGGCGCGTTGGAATTTGCGGGGTGCGGAAAAATATTTCCGGCAAGCTTAATTCTTTAAATTATGGTAAAATAGTGGCGGCGAATATTGATCCAGTTGAGAAAAAACCGTTGTTTCATTTTTTGCCCGGCAGTTTGACTTATTCAATCGCGGCAGTGGGCTGTAATTTTTCCTGCGCGCATTGTCAGAATGCGGATATAAGCCAAAGTCCAAAGTCCAAAGTCCAAAGTTCAAAGTTTACGACTGGCGAGACGACGCCGGAAGAGGTGGTTGAGCTAGCCGTAGTCAATGGCTGCCCGAGCATTTCTTATACTTATACTGAACCGACGATTTTTTATGAATTTGCTTTGGACTGCATGAAATTGGCGTACAGAAAAGGGTTAAAAAATATTTGGGTGACAAATGGCTATACGGGTCGCGAGGCACTCGAGCTGGCAAGTCCATATTTAGACGCGGTTAATGTTGATTTAAAATTTTTTTCCCAACATTCATATCAAAAAATTTGCGGGGCGCGGCTGCAGCCAGTGCTTGATAATTTAAAGTGGTATGCAAAGTCTGGCAAGGAGTCCGACTCCGAAGCTTCGGAGTCGGACTCCGGCGCGCGGAAGTCGGACAAGGAGTTCAACTTCGAATCCTCGGAGTTGAACTCCGGCGCGCGGAAGAAGATTTGGCTGGAAATTACGACTTTGATTATTCCGACGGTTAATGATTCGGACAAAGAGTTGGGCGAGATGGCAAAATTTATTCATGACGAGCTGGGCGCCGAAGTGCCTTGGCACCTGTCAGCGTTTTTCCCAGCGCATGAAATGGCTGATAAGCCGCCAACGCCGAAGTCCACAATTTTACGCGCGTATGAGATTGGTAAACAAGCTGGATTGCATTATGTTTACGGCGGAAATATTGTTGATGCCAAAATGGAAAATACTTATTGCCCAAAGTGTGGGACCGTGGTGATTGAACGACACGGTTATGAGGTGGAGCGGCGGGATGATGATGGAAAGTGCGGGAAGTGCGGGGCGGCGATAGCGGGAGTGTGGAAATAAAATAATTTGGCAGAGTCCTCGGCGGAGAGAGCATGCCGGGATAGCGTCGTATAAGACGTATATGACTTATACGTCTTATAAGTTTTTTGCACTAAGCACTGAAATCCCCCTCTGCTCTCCTGGCATCCCCCCTTTTCTAAAAGGGGGAGGACAAAATAAACTAAAAAATGAAAAAAATTATAACAATTTTAACTTTAGTAATGCTTATTTTGCCAAGCGCAGTTTTGGCGCAGGATGAAAATTTTAATCCGAATTTTATAATGTCGGATGCGGAACTGCAGGATTACCAGACATTGACGATTGGCGAGATTTATAATTTTTTAAAGACAAATGGCTCGGCTTTGGCTGACCAATTTTTTAATGACTATGAGGGAAAAAGAAAAAGCGCGGCAATGATTATTTTTCAGGCCGGGCTGATGAATGAAATTAATCCAAAGTATTTATTGACGCTTTTACAGAAAGAACAAAGTTTAGTAGAAAATTCAACGCCGACGCAAAGAGACATTGACTGGGCAACCGGCTACGGTGTTTGCGATTCGTGCAGCACAACTGACCCGGACATTCAAGATTTTAAAGGGTTTGGAAATCAAGTTCATTACGCGGCAAAAATAATGAGAAAATATTATATTTATCCAGAGCAGTATGGTTTTCAAGTTGGACTGGTTTATGATATTGATGGTGTTAAAGTTGCGCCGGCCAATCAGGCAACGGCCAATTTTTATATTTATACGCCGCACATTGCCGGCAACCAAAATTTAGCGACGCTATACTCAAGATATTGGGGGCAGGTATATCCGGACGGGACATTAGTTAAAGATGAGAACGGCGATATTTGGTATATCCAATACGGCAGGCGGCGGTTGATAAGCTCAATGTCTGTTTTACAGTCGCGGTTTGATATTTCAAAAATGATTGAGGCGACAAATGCGGACCTGGCTAAATTTGAAGAGGGCATGCCGATTAAATTTGCCAATTATTCGCTGTTAAGAATTCCGTCGGGACGAATTTATCTTTTAGTTGATGATGAGCTGCGCTATATTACGTCGCCAGAGGCATTTCGGTTGATTGGCTTTAATATGGACGAGGTGGAAAATGTCGCCGAAGAAGATATTGTCGGGTATGGCGCTGGGCCGGCGATTACCGAAAACAGCGTTTATCCGGTTGGGGCATTGCTCCAAGATCAGAGTGCGGGCGGAGTTTTTTACGTTGAGGACGGGGTCAAGCAGCCGATTTATTCGCGCGAGTTAATGCTTTCAAATTTTAAGGGTAGAAAATTAACGACAGTTAGTTTAGAAGAACTGGCTAAATATGAAACCGGCGAGCCAGTTAAATTTAAAGACGGCGAGCTAATTAAAGCGGTTGGCGACCCGACGGTTTACGTTGTCTCTGACGGACTGCGGCGGCCGATTGCCTCGGGCGAAAAATTTGAAAAATTAGGATATAAGTGGGATAATGTAATTGAGACCAGCAGCAAGGCGGTTTTGGCGCATGAAGTTGGCGAGGTAATTCAATAGTCAAAAGTCCAAAGTCCAAAGTTAAAAGTAACTTTTGACTTTTAACTTTGGCTGCTTTAGCAACCATCCCGCTAAGCGGGATTAAAGCGAAGCTTTAACTTTTAACTTGAAATTTGTGCCTATCGTATTTGCAGCTATTAGCCCTCATCCGCCGATTTTAATTCCGGGCGTTGGCAAAGAAAATTTAGAGAAAATAAAAAAGACGCAGGCGGCAATGCGGCAGCTTGAGCAGGAGCTGTACGCGGCAAAGCCGGAATGTGTTTTAATTATTTCACCGCACGGCAAAATTTTGCCGGAAGCTTTTACAATTAACTTGGCCGAAAAATATGAAATCGGATTTGAAGATTTTGGGGACTTCGCGACAAAGATGGTTTTAGCAAGCGACCCGCTTTGCGTGGCAAAAATCAGGGCGCAGGATGAGATTAATAAAAAAGCGCCGCTAACCTTAATCAGCGAAAAAAAGATTGATCATGGGGCGGGAATTCCGCTTTATTATTTAATGGGGCATCTTAAGGAAGTGCCGATTATTCCGATTGTGTATTCAACTTTGGATTATCAAGCGCATTATGATTTTGGAAAATTTTTATACCGATGCGCCAGCCGGATTGACAAGCGAGTGGCGATTGTCGCTTCGGGAGATTTGTCGCATCGGCTGTCTGAAGAAGCGCCGGGCGGATATTGCCCACAGGGAGAAAAATTTGATAAAAAAATATTAGCATTAATAAAGGCCGGCGACGCCAAAGGGTTAATGTCAATGGATGAGAAGTTCGTTAAGGAGGCGTGCGAATGCGGATTAAAATCAATTTTAATTTTGATGGGCTTTTTGAGCGAGATAAAAATCAAGCCGGAAATATTGTCTTACGAAGGACCGTTTGGGGTTGGGTACGCGGTGGTGAATTTTAAGTTAGGATAATTTAATGAAGTTTTTTTAAAAAAATAGTTTGTTAATTTAATATTCTGTAGAAGCGGATACACGCAGATAGTAACGCGGATAGACGCTGAAAACATTAATATTGGGATTGTCCTTTGGATGAGAGGAGGGGGCGTGATGAAGTTTTTTGCGTTCTTTTGGTATTGTATTCGTAACTTTGTGCGGCAGCGGGTTTGAAGGGAGGGACGCGATGGACAGGGAACAAAGAGAGTACCTTTCAGAGATCAGGGATAGAGTGGCGCGAATACTAGAGCAACTTGATTCTTTACTTGCATCAGGGGAAGATGGTTCAACGGCGGAGGTCTCAAGTGAGAGCCATGAAGTTGATCGCAAGTTAATGTTAGATGTATTGGGTGGCCCAGATCAAATGCCCGGAGCAAATCCAGGCGCAGATGCAAAAGTTTCGACTTAAAAAAACCAAAAAGGATTTGTTTATTGTAGAAAAAAATTAACCGCCGATGCTAATGGTGCATCTATGGCGGTTTTTTTTTATTATTGTGAAATAATTATAAGAATGTTAAAATTGAGACATGAATAAATACGCGGAAATTATACCGATAATAAAATTGCCAAAGAGTTTGGGGATTTTTGACTATGCGGTGCCGGGCAAGATGCAGGGCGAGATTCGGGTTGGACAGGTGGTAAAGGCGCCGTTTAGGAGAAAAGAGGTTTTGGGGGTTGTTTTTAAATTAAAAGATAAGTCGGAGATCTTTCAGGGGTCTGTTGGTGAGGACACTAACAGACAGCCGAGACAGTTGGCGGGTAGGGATATCCGTCCTACTGTCAAGGAAATTATTGAGATAGTTTTAAGCGAGCCGTACGCAACTGCTTTGCAATTAAAGATTTTACCATGGCTGGCGAATTATTATTTTCAGTCCCCAGCTTTGTTTTTAAAGACGATGCTGCCAAAGATTTTGCGGCGGCCGCGGAAAGTTGAGCTTCAAAAAGAGCAGCTGCAGCTTATAAATATAAGCAAGCAGGAAGGGCTGGGATATGAGAAAATAAAAAATTCTAAAAAAAATGTTTTAATATTAGGCAAGCCGAACGCGGATTTGTACGCCAAACTGGCGTTAGAGCAGCTGCAAAAAAATAAGGCAACGATGATTTTGCTGCCGGAGATTATGATGACCGATAGGTTGGTTTTTAGATTTAAGGAAGTTCTGGGGACAAAAAATTTGGCGGTTTTTCATAGCGGAGTCTCTGACAGCGAATATTATTCTGCATGGCGGCGAGTGTTGGGCGGCGAGGCAAAAGTGATTGTTGGAACGCGATTGGCGGTTTTTGCGCCAGTAAAAAATTTGGGATTAATTATTATTGATTCGGAACATGATTTAAGTTTTAAGTCATGGGATATGAATCCGAGATATTGCGCGCAGACGGTTGCTTTTAGAATTGCGGAGGAGACGGGCGCGCGGATAATAGCCGGCAGTTTAACGCCGCGGGTTACGACTTATTTTAAAGCCAAAGAAGAAAGTTGGCAGATTTTAAATTTTATCGGAGAGAAAAAAAATTTTGAAATAGTTGATATAAAAGATGAATATAAGCGGGGGAATTTTTCAATAATTTCCGAGCGGCTGCAGAAAGAAATTAAGTCCGGCAGACAGGGAATTTTATTTATCAATAGAAAAGGGTCGGCGTCGTTTGTTATTTGCCGCGACTGCGGCTATGTGCCAAAATGCGATTGCTGCGGGCTGCCGTATTCGCAGGGAAGCGAGGGTCGGAATGATTTATTTTGCGAACAATGCTGCACTTTTAAAACATTGGATAATTGTTGTCCGAGGTGCGGCGGGGCGCGATTTAAGCCGGTTGGTTTTGGAACGCAGAAAGTTGAAGCCGAGTTAAAAAAATTATTTCCGAGCATAGCGGTTGGGCGGATTGACAGCGATGTTGCCGAAGAAGAAATTTTTGAAGTTGTAAATAATTTTAGGGAGGGAAAAATTAATATTATTGTGGCGACGCAGGCGATTTTTAGTTTGCTTTTTGGCGATTATCAGACCCCCCCTACCCCCCATTTGTCTAAGGGGGGAAAATATGGAGCAGATTTTACCGCGATGGTGTCGGCGGATACGAGTTTACAGATTCCGGATTATACGGCAGCCGAGAAAGCTTGGCAAATAATTTTAGAGCTGGCGGAACTGGCAAAAAATAAAATTTTAATTCAGGGCTGGAATTTAGAAAGTCCAATATTTAAATTCGCCGCGGCGCGGGATTTTAAAAAATTTTATGAATACGAGTTGGGCGCGCGCAAGGATTTTTCATATTTGCCGTTTGGGAGTTTTATAAAATTGATTTGCCAGAATCGCAATAAAAAAGCGGCGCGAGGCGAGGCGTTGGGGTTGGCGGGTGATTTAAAGTCGGCAATACAGAAATATGACTGGCCGGTAAAATTATTTGGGCCGGTTGCGGCGCGCGGCGTTATTTTGCGCGGGCAGTTTCGCTATCATCTAATTTTAAAATTTAAAGAACGCGGCGATTGGCTTAATAAATTAATGGAGCTTGCGCCGGATAATTGGATTGTTGACGTTGAGCCGGAGGAGCTGGGGTAGCATGGAACATGCAGCATAAAACACGGAACACATAACACACAACATGTAACATGGAGCATAAAATAAGATGGACGTTGGGGGCAGAGAAATTATTGGGTGGTAAGGTGGGAAGGCGCTACTAAGGCGGGAAGATGGTAAAGAGTGAAAAATATAGAGAACACAAAAACATAAATATTAACCCGCCTTCGTCCCGAAGATTTGGGACTTCGGTTGGCAAGCGCGAAATAACACGAATTTTTTTTAATACAATCTAAAGAGATGGGTAAAAAAATCCTGGCTTGCATTCGCTTTAGCCAGGATTTTACGTTTTGCTCTCCATTCCCTACTCCTTGCAGAGGTTAGACGTTGGCTTCAACAGCGCCACCATGAGCGTTCCAGAACGCGTCGGTGATCAGTCGATCAAGCAGTTCGTCGTCGGTAGGAATGGCGCGCTGTTGCTTCAGCCATTCCCACCATTCAGAGAGCTGGGGCGACAAGTAGCGCGAGACGTGCTTACGCTTGGGTTCGTCGCCATTGCGCTTGTGATGGTGCTTTTTGGCGGACATGGGACACCTCCTTTCGGTTAGAGTTGGGTTTGGAACAGCCAAGGAAAGAACGCTTTTATCAGCATTGCGGAGCATCAAAAGAGAATAATTTCTTTTTTTTCTTTTGTTAAGGGATCGAAACTTATAATACTAAAGTCTTTTGACAACTGGCCTGCCAGACGGAGCAGTCTTTGGAAGACTTCGGTAGCGGTTTTTGCGTCAAGGTCTTTTTTTAACTGCTGTAATTGCTGATATTTTTTCGGGCTAAGATCAAAAGTAACTCGGGTATATCCCTTTTTTGCCATTACGCCCCCTATGTTTAAGGAACCAATTTTACTGTATAAAAAAAATTGTAAAATGTCAAGTTGACTTTTTTGATTTTTTTTGTTAAAGTATAATCATTATGATTTTACCAATAAAAATTTATCCAGAAAAAATTTTAAGAAAGAAAGTAGAGAAGGTTGTTGATATTAAAGACAAAAAATTTCAACAACTGATTTTAGATCTGGCCGAGACAATGAAAAAAAAGGACGGGGCGGGGCTGGCGGCGCCGCAAGTTGGCGAGAGTTTGCAGATGGTCGTCATTAATACGAAAGACGGTGTGCTGGCGCTTATCAATCCTAAAATTTTATTTAAATCATTTAAAAAAGAATTTGGCGAGGAGGGTTGTTTAAGTTTTCCGGGAATTTTTGGAGAAGTCAGACGGCCGCTAAAAATTTTAGTTTTGGCGCGCAATAAAAACGGCAAGCTCGTTCATTTTACAGCCAAGGGATTGTTCGCGCGGGTAATTTGTCATGAAGTTGATCATCTGAACGGAGTTTTATTTATTGATAAAGTCAGAAAAATTACGAAGGGAAAAAAGGAGTTGGAGTCATTGGAATCACATAACACGGAACACATAACACATATCACATAACACGGATCACATAACACGGAACATGGAACAAATTATATGGATAGAAAAAATTTTAAGATTATATTTTTTGGGACGCCGGAGTTTGCGGCAAAGAGCTTGCAGGCTCTTTTTGATGATGGATATAATATTGTTGGGGCGGTGACACAGCCGGATCGTCCAACGGGGAGAAAGCAAGAGATACAAAAATCAGCAGTAAAAAAGTTTGCAGAAAAAAAAGAACTGCGAGTTATTGAGCAAAGCGAAATTGCCGGTTTAAGCGCGGATGTTGGGATATTGTTTGCGTATGGCGAGATATTAAAGCGGTCGGTGTTTGATTTGTTTCCGCTGGGGATTTTAAATATTCATCCTTCCCTACTTCCAAAATATCGCGGGGCCTCACCAGTGCAGTCGGCGATTTTGGCTGGCGATAAAATTACCGGAGTGACAATAATTCGGCTTGATGAAAAGATGGATCACGGACCGATTGTCGCGCAGGAAAAGGTTGAGATTAAGGAAGGCGAGATGGCGGATAAATTGCACGAGCGGCTGGCAGGGATCGGCACTGATTTATTATTAAAAATTTTGCCAGATTATATTGCCGGTAAAATTAAACTGCGGCAGCAAAATCACGAGGCGGCTTCTTTTTGTCCACGGTTTAGACGTGAGGATGGCTTGATTGATTGGCGTCGGCCGGCATGTGAAATTTTGCGGCAATTTCGGGCGTTTCACCCGTGGCCAGGGGTTTTTACCTTATGGCAGGGAAAGCGCTTGAAAATCGTAAAATTGAGCGAAATTCAGGGTGGTTTAGGGCAGAATTTAGCGCCCGGGATGGTTTTTCGGGGCGAGCAGGGAGAAATGGGGGTTGTCTGCGGGAATGGCGCAGCTGCCCTGGAAGTTGTTCATCTGGAAGGGAAAAAGGAGATGACGGGCAGGGATTTTTTAAATGGGTATGGGGAAGTTTTAGGAAAGGTTTTAGGATAAATGTAATGTAGCTTTTATTTGCCATCACAAGTTAAGAGTTACATTTTTATTTTTAGGATAAAAAATAAATTAAACGGCTTAAACTGAAGTGTACCCCATTTAACGGACACGAACAAAAACGTCCCTAACCGGCCATAGCCAGTAAATGATCCCGATATTCAACCGGGGTCATTTTATTTCTATCCCCAGCAGTGGCTTGACAACAATTGTAGGTATGTTATAATAGGATTGGAAAAGGCTTTCGGCCGTGGTTTCCATACCACACTTAGCGGAAGGTCTTTTTTTTTATTTAGTTAGTAAAAAATCGGGCCTTCTGCTGGGAATACCGAAATCAAAAATTTTTGCTTTTTCTTTAAATTTTCCTTGATTTGTACGCAAAACAGTTCATTCTCAGCCGTAGCGCCATAAAACCGATAGAGTACCTCATTGGGTACATTAGGATTTTTTGTGATGTTGGGGTTGTAGCGAGAATTTTTAATCAGTTCCAACGCGCAGCCATAGTACCTAAGCCGTCGTACCCTGTCTCGCCAGTTGGATTTTTCAAACAAATGATGCCAGAATAAATCAAGGAAAATTTTTTCTTTGTCAAAAAAAGCTGACCGAACGTAAGTCCGGCGTTTTGATTTTTTCTTAATTTCGGCATACAAGCCGAAAGCCTTTTGGTGGACTTCGTGAAAATCTGAGCCGGAAAATTTGCGTGCCTTAGTTTTATATACTTGCATAATATAATTTTCATGAGACTCCGCTGGGGAGAAAATTTTGGAGCCGCATACTCGGTGTTATCGGATGTTGCGAACAGTCTACTCCTTCTGCATCAAAAACTCTACGAAATAATAGCCTGCGTCTGTCTTAGTTTTGCTAGGCTGACTGGTGTTTCGTGAAAGGATGCGGAACTGGGAAAAAAATCTGCGCAACTCATCTTCATTGAACAAAGAAACTTTTGATTTTATTCCGCCGACTTCTTCGCTAAATTCTTTTTGCGCTGGATCATGGCTTGCAAATGAACGTACTAATAATTTTCCGCTAGTTTTGCAATGTGAGGAAATATTTTCAGCATAGTTTACTACTTTATCACGGGTGAAACAATGTATGGCCGCCCAGTCAAGAATAAAATCAAAAGTTTCTTCTTTGGGAAGAAATGACCAATCCTTTAAATCATGGCGTAGAAAAGAGCAGATTTTTTCAACCTTATTATCTTGCGCATTATTTTTCGCATATTTTATCGCTTGCTCAGATATGTCAACGCCAAGAACTTTCTTAAAGCCACCATTTAGCGCAAGATAGATAGATTTTTTTCCAGTTCCGCATCCGAGGTCAAGCGCTGAAGTGCCTGATATTTCACCGCAGTCAACCAAATCTTTAAACCAGTCAGCCTGCGTATTTTGCCACGGAATTTCATTCAATGGCTTTTGATAATATTTGTCCAAAAATGAATTCATATGGTTGAATGACTGTTCGCAATTTCCGGTAACTCGTTTTTATACGAATTAAATTTGAGTTATTATTAAAAACTTGTATGTTATACGAACTTTGATGTGTAATAAAAATATGGATATTCTGTTTTATTATAAAATATAATTGCTTATGTTGCAATTGCGTATCGGCAGAGTCCCCTTTGGGAGACTCTGCCGGGGAGGAAATAATTTTTAAAACAGTATTTAGCATTTTATTCTTTTAAAAATTCATATTCAACCTTTGAAAAAAGGCTTGCAGGTATTTGGGCTAATTTTTTTTGCGTAACTTTTATCGCCTGGTCTGACTTGTCAATTCCAATCCAATTTCGGTTCAGTTCTTGGGCGGCAATAAGTGTTGTTCCGGAGCCGCAAAAACAATCTAAAACCAAATCACCCTCGTTTGATGACGCTTCAATGATGAATTTTAATAAATCCAAACTTTTTTCTGTCGGATATTTTGGATATTGCGGGTCTTTAAACTCCCAAATGTCCTGCATTTTTTTGCCCTCTTTTTCATCAAGATAGATTTTTTTGCGAGGCACGCCGTTTGCCGACCACTCAATAAGTCCTTGTTTATCCCACTCTTCCAAAATAGCGGGGTTGCTCCGCCAATGTCGACCCTTTGGCGGTTTAATTCCTTTCCATTCTTTACCGGTATTGCCGTTGGTAGTTTCGCCAGGTGCGTGAAGCGGAATAGTTGTGTATCTTCGTCCGTCTTTATCAATTTTTTTAAACAATCGCTCCTCATCTGTTTCTGAAAAAGGCAAACGTGGTTCGTTCCAAATCGGACTTTCCGATTTTGAATAAAAAAGTATCAAATCCTTTATGTTTCCATATGCCTTGCGTGAAAAATTTTTTGGATTGCATTTAATGCGAGTAATATCATTTCGGAAATTATTGCGTCCAAAAACCTCGTCCATAATGATTTTTACGTAATGTCCGATTTTATAATCAATATGCAAATAAATTGATCCTCGCTCGGATAAAAGCTCTCGTAAAAAAATTAAGCGCTCTCGTAAAAATTCCAAAAAATCAGCTCCAATAAGTGTGTCACTATATGCTATTGCGTCTCCGTTGCTACTGCTAATCGTATTTGCTCGGTCGTCGCTTATTTTAAAGTGTCCGTTTGTGGCAAATGGAGGATCAATATAAATCAAATCGACCTTGCCAGCATAATCGTCAAACAAAGTTTTTAAGGCAGAAAGATTATTGGCATGAATGAGCTTATTTTTTGCTCCTGTTCCAGAAATGACTTTTAATTTGGCTTTGGAGTTGCCGCTGATAATATCTTTCTCGGTTTGTTTGTTTTCATAAGCGATAATCATAATCTAAACTTGGTATAAAAATTCCCGCAAAACAAGCGTACTCATAATATTTTTATTTTTAAGTCTGCCTGTAATATTTTTGTACATTTTATTATTGCCTTTTATGTAAAGCACACCATCTAAAATAGCGATTTTGATTGCTTTTACATTTTTAGTTTTAATTGTGGCGATTGCGTCGTTGAATTGTGCGTTTTGGTGTCCGCCAAAATCAGTTAAAAATTTTGCTTCGCCAATAACATATTTTCTATTAAAGCGTCCGATAAAATCCAATCCTTTGTTGTGTTTGTAATTCAAATGTCCGCGAGCGAAGCTCATCATTTCAGCGTCGCCTGCGTCTAAAATCGCATTGCCTTTTGACTTCAAAAATTTTTCTAACTTCAAAGGTTCAACGCCGAGAGATTTTTTGGCGACCCAGCGTTTAAACAATGGTCCGATTTGGCGATTTGTTTCTTTTGGTTCAGACGAGCGAGAATAAATTTCATTAAGCCCCATTTCATACAAACGACCACAAAGGCGGTCAACTGTTGCGGGATTTCGTTTAGCCGCTTCTTTATCTCGCTTTAAGTAGGCAACATAGGAATCTTTAATTGGAAATAAGTCCAATTTCAAAAGATTTTCCAAAAGCGAAATGTTATCTTTTTTAGAAAACGCTTTTTCAACCTGTTTCCAAAGACCGCCGTCAATATCGCGGATTCCTTCGGGGATTGTCGGATAAACCTGGAACAAGTCATCCAAGTAACTCCGTTGATTTGCGTATTCAATGCTTAGTTTAGTCCAATGGTTCATATGCGTATTTTACATTAAAATTATTTATAAATAAATCGTTTTTTGAGCGAGGTTACGAGCGAAGAAAACACCATATACCCCCTCTTAAAAAATTAAAAATAAAATTTGTTCATTATAGAAAAGTGATAGGCGTTAGCCCGGAAAAGAAAAGCATATTTCATATAACTCGTTTCTATACAAATTAAATTTGAGTTATTATTAAAAACTTGTATGTTATATGAACCTTGATGTGTAATAAAAATATGGATGTTATGCTTTTATTATAAAATATAATTGGTTAGATTGCAATTGCGTATCGGCAGAGTCCCTTTTGGGAGACTCTGCCGGGGAGGAGAAGTTGCACGTATGGCACGATCGGAATATACGTGCAACTGATTATTTTTTAATATAAAATTATCAGCGAGGGATTTTGCGGCCGGTTTTTGTTTCGGCTAAATCATAAAGCCATTCAAAAGGATTGGTTGTTCGGATTTCCGCCGCTAGTTTTTGGGCCGATTCGGTTTTGAGCGATTTTTGGGTATGATTTTGCCAGATTTCATGGTTTGGCTGGTCTTTATAAAAATATTCTCGTTGTAAAATCATTTGATCAAGACAGTCGGCGTCCTTGGCAACAATAGATTCTTTGGATTGGCGTTGTTCAAATTCTTTAAGCAGTCCTAAAATTTCGGCGGCGGCAGGAATTTCGGACAGTTGGTCTTGACGCGCTTCATCTTCCTTTAGATTAACATATTGTTTATTAATAAAATTAGCGTCCCCCGTTCTCGTTTCGGCTAAATCATGGAATAAGCACATTTTTAAAACTTTGTCTTCGTCGCAACTTTCCAGATTAGCAATAATCATCCCAATAACGGCGACGCGAAAACTATGGTCGGAAATGTTGTCATTTGCTTCGTGAATTATTTGTGAATGTGATCTAACAAGCCGCCTCATGCTGGCTATTTCAAAGAAAAAATTAATGATTTTTTTTGTGTTCATATGTATTTAAGATTATTTAATTTTTTACTTTAATGTTTGGCGGATACAGCACCCTACCCCCCTCCTTTCCTTAAAATAGAGAAGGATTTAATATTTAATTTTCAAACCCCCTCTATCCCCCCCTTTATCTAAGGAGGGGAATTTTAATGTTACCATTGTTAATATTATAAAGCCAATTCCGAGCGGGTGATTTAGATAGGGAGAGAAGATGTTAACTACAAGCAGGG
>CAYHQU010000015.1:0-13059 GCA_964358955.1 uncultured Gammaproteobacteria bacterium
AAATTCCATATTTGGGACATTGCTTGCCTGCCGCCCAAAAAAATCCTTGATGTATTTACGGATACACAGGGCAGTTTTTTTGGGCTCCACGGCGGCGCACTGCCCTCAAATCTGAAATTTTTCCTTATTAACTTATATGTTAATAGCCAGTAAATTTTATATGAATTTATTATACAAAATTTTTCGCTTTTTATCAAAGGCAATTTAGCGAGAAATCCTTTCGTTATCGTGTAGGCCCGGGGATCCCTCGGCTCGTCCCGCTAAGCGGGACTTACTCGGGATGACATCTGGGACAAAGCATCTCAAACACTCCCCCAAAGGCAATAATAATAATTATTGCCTTTGGAATTTTTATCAAAATTAAAACGGCCGCAAGTAAATAATAAAATTGGCCGCTTTAATATATTTATCATTAATATTCAATGTCGCTTTTAGCGTTTATTAGGTCGACAGAAGAAACACCAGAGACGGCGGACAGTTCAGTTAGAAACTTGGCGCTTTCGGAATCATTAATAAATCTGACGTTGAACGTCAGCTTAAGAATATGACCTTCGGCCTGCGCGTCAATGTGAATTAAATTACTGGTTTTTAGATAGCGGGAAAAAAAATTTTTATAAGCTTCGCTGGAGTTAGCTTTAGTGTCAAAGAAAAAATTCAGAATATAGTCGTATTTTCTGATTGAGCCAAAATTAATTTTTGTTAGAACAAAAATTATGAAAATAGCGAGCAGCGTTAGGGCGAGAGCGATAATATAATTATTAGTGCCGACGGCCATACCGATTACTAAGACAATAAAAATATAGGCGATATCTTTAGTGTCTTTGATGGCGGTGCGGAAACGGATAATTGAGAAAGCGCCAAAAGCGCCGAAGGCGCGGGCTAAGCTGTTGCCGATCACCATCATCACCGCGGTAATGGCAATTCCGCCTAAAATTAACGTGAATAGAAATGACTGGGAATAGGAAAGACCGGTATGCGTTTTTTTGTAGACAACCGCTAAAACTAACGCTAAAATAAAAGCGGTGATTAAGTTGGCAACGATGTTTAGAACCGAAAGATTATTAGCGCCGAATAAAATTGATGACATAAAACAGTTAATTACTATAAATCACAAATCCTTTTTCCTGCAATTATTAATGTTTGAATGTTTTTTAACAGTAGAGGCAGATCAACGCGGATAGTAACGCAGATAAATGCAGAAATATAAGTTTTTTGTAATTCAAAATAATTAAATTATTAATTATAATTTGTTATTGAAATTAAATTTTTTTGACGGCAGGCATCAACTCCCATGCAGTATTTTGAAAAAGAAATTCGTTCAAGATTATAATCTTTAATAATTTCATGAAACCAGGCGGGCAAGGTATTGTTAAATTTTACTTCCATAATAACAAAGCCGGGGCAGACGGGAATCTTGGCCTTGTTCACAGTCAGCCAGTCGGCGGGAACAGCAGTCAGGTCGGAATCAAAAGTAACGCGAAAACGTTGATCAATTTTGCCAACCAGCGGCGAACGGCAATAACTAATCAGAATTTGCGGTTTAAAGCAGTTATAATCTTTGGTCCAGATAAATTCATTAATGAAGCTAATTTCTTTTTCCGGCCGATTTTTTCTTAGAATATTATAATCCCCTTTTAAAAAACTTTGGCAGCAATCGTTAAAACTGGCGATAATACGGTCTTTTAAAACGATGATGTTATCTTTTCTTTTAATTTCAATGTAGACCTTGGTGTTGGGATTTAGCAGATCTTCATAGACGCGCAGACGGAGTTTTTTTCTCTTTTCCAGTCCGGCAATTTTTTCATAATAGCAGGCAAATCCGCAGGAATCGTAATATAAACTGTTGATATAATATTTTTTGCCGGGCTTTTTTTCAGCATAGGGATCCCAGTCCATATGTTTTAACAACTTCGGAACTAAAACATCGGCAAGATTTTCCGGAAGCAGATATTTCATCTCAAATCGTTGGAAATGTAAATTGTTGGGAGTTTTAGTTTCCATATTGATAGCCGAGAAATAGGACGGGGGGCGCGTTGGCGAGGACACCAACACGCAGTAAGAGACGGATTGACGCGTGTCAAAGTCCCCTTTGGGAGACTATGGACATCGCATTATGACTCCGCACCCTATAACTTGTTAAAATTGCGTCTGGCTGGTTTCTCGCTTCGGTAAATTTTCTTCCCGCTAAGCGGGACTACGGCTCAAATTTCCCTTGCTGCGAAACTGCGCCAGGCCGCAATTTTTCCTACGGACTGGTGCGGTTTCATAATGTGATGTCCATAGGTACGGGGAGAAAATAAAATTACACTGATTGCATTCTGGTCTAATACTGAATTAAGCTATAAATTCCCAGCGGCGGGTTTACTAAATTTTGATTCCAATCTTTAAGCGCTTCTTGGCTGCCTTTTAGTAATTTTTCATTTTCCGGGTTGTCGGACAATAAATAATTAAAATTATTGGCATCAATAAAATTTGGCCTTAGATTTAGATTATTTTTTCCTTTGTAGCCGCCGGCAATGTTGGAATATGAAAGGTCTATTTTGGATTTTGCGTCAAGGGTAATTTGCTGTTTGTTGTCCCAAATTATTGTGTTGACCACGGCGGGAAAGCCGCCGCCAAAAATCGGTTTTTTTTCGTAGGCGCCAAGGCCAATTTCATTGTTGACAATCGTGTTATTAATAATTTGCACTTCGGATAAATCTTTGACCGCGATGCCGTAGAGACAGCCGGACAATAAATTATTAACAACGATGGCGTAAGTTTGTTCGCCCAAACTTAGACATTTATCGCCAGAGCCGTTGACGACGTTGCTAAAAATTTTTGGAGTGCGGCCGGAAATATCAATTGCATCGCCGCCGTTTTGGTAAAAATAATTAGAATCAATTAGGCCATCGGTCCAGTCAAAATCTATAGCGTCAGACGAGTTTTCGGAAAAATAATTATTTTTGACAGTCAGTTCGGTTGAGCCGTATTTTACGTTAAGCGCGTCGTCAGCCTGGGCGCGGGTAAATTCACAGTTGGAAACCCGGGCGTTCGCGACATTATAGAGCGAAAGCATACCGGAAGCATAGACGCCGTTAAAAGTTGAGTCGCTGCCAAAATCAAATTTACACCAGTTAAACACGCTGTCTTTGGCGCTATCGTTAATTGCAACGACGTTGCCCCAGGGCGCATCATCGGCGGCAGAAAAAATTATTGGCTGCTCCGCTGTTCCGGAAGCGATAATTTTTCCGTACGAAATTAATGAAATTTTTGGGCTGAATTTTAAAATTACACCCGGGTCAATTTCTAAAGCCACGCCCTTAGGCACAATTATATTGGCAGAAATTAGATGGGTTCCGGCATAAATTTTAGCGGTATTTTCGGCGACTTTTTTTATGAAATGATAACGTCCGATAAAATTATCAATACTTTCGTTAATTTGATCAAAATAATAAAACGCTGATTCATTAATAAAATTTATGGTTGGAGCGGCGGGTTGCCCGGTTAAAGAATTAACAACGCCAAGCCGCGCTTCATTAATAGTAATTGTTGGGCGATTCGGGACGTCGGAGGTGATAAAAAAATAATAAGAATTGGTTTTAACCGGCAGGAGTTCATTTTCAGGGACACGCGAAGAATAAAGTTCTAGATTAAACGGACTGGCTTTTAATTTTTTGCTAAATGAATCGTAGGCGATATTGGCAATTTTTAAGTCCGAGGCGTCAAATTTTTGATTGCCATTTGCGTCTTGATAAAGATAAAAATTTTGCGGCACGCCGTCGCCTTTGATGTTTAAATCCAATGACTGAAAAAAGACATTGGCAAAACTATTAATATCAAGTTTTACAGTCCAGTACAACGTCGGGGCGGCGTCGGCCGGGTTAAGATAAATATTGGCAAAAATATTGCTGGTCTTTAAGGCGCTTTGGATGCGCTGGTAAGAATCGGCATAAATCTGCTTGCGCAGTTTTACCTCCTGGTCAAACTGCAGATTGCTTTTTACTTTTAGCCGGTCGCGGTATACATCAACGCGAATTAAATTATAAGCCGCATTGATAAAATTCAGGTCATCTTCCAAATTTTTATCATCTTTAACATACTCCCATAAAATTTTGTTGCGCTCCTGTATAAAGATAGGATTAGTTAAAATTCTTGTCGCTAGGTCGCTTAAATTATTGTCAATTGTTTCGTAGGGGATTGTTGATTGGCTGATATCCCAAGAGACGTATTCAAAAAGCCCGGAGGCATTATTAAAATAAAGTTTGACATTAGTGTCATTAAGGTGGCTGTCGTTCATCAGCAGGTGCGTAATTTGCCAGCGATAAAATTTATCAAGGTTGATGATGCTGCCAATTTGAGTATAAAATTTATTATCATCGGGGATGTTTACAATCTCAACTAATTTTGCCAGATTGGAAAAATCGGTCGGCTCAATTATATTTTCAGTATATTTTTTCCAAGTGCCGACAGTCTCGTAAGTTTTTAGATTTGGATTATAAATAAAACCGTACAAGTCGGAATCGCCCGAACGTTCGGTATCTTTTTCCAGCATTTCCGGCTCCCAGCCGTTGACTTCAAAATAGACGCCGTAATTTTTGCCGTTAACAACAAGGCGGACATAGCGGCTTTCGGGCGCCATTATTCCCAACTTTTTGGCGCGGTAATTGTTCAGATGTTCAATTACCCAAAGGCGGTCAAACGGCAAAATTAAATCAACACTTTTTCTGCCGTCAAGCAGGCCATCAGCGCTAAATTTTATTGTCCAAGATTTTTTGGCCGCGCTCCAGTGGCTGCTAAAAAGGCCACGGTAGCCGACTTTAACTTTGTATTCATTGTTTTGATAATAAAGTTTTGCCGAGACGCGCTCTTTGTATTCGTCGGTCAACGGAATGTCGGAGTAGGCCGGCGGCAGGGCGGCGTTTAGTTTTTCTAAATCTTTCGGGTCTACTTCCAGCTGATAGACAGGCAGTTTTGTTTTTTGAAAATAATACGGCAGATAAATAATATCAGAGGATTTTCTTAGGGCGCGGATTACCGGAAATAATTTTACCATTAAACCATGTTCGGTTAGTTTATCGTCGGCAACAACGCTTAAGGTTAAAATTGAGCCGATGATTAAACTTAACAAAGCAATAAAAAAAATATTCAATAAAATTAAAATTATTTTTTTATATTTTTTTAGAGATGATTTTAGGATTTTTAAAAATCTAGTTAGCATGTTATAAATTTTTTTAGTTAGCGGCTGCCGAAATCAATGTTTGGCGATTTTTTTAGCAGGAGAAGCAGATAGGCGCCGATCCCGCGGCCGCGGGACGCGGATAAAGGCAGAACTTATAGATTTCGTAGTTTAAATAAATATAGCAGATTTTGGGATTTTTAGCAATGCAAAAGATGGTTTTAGGTTTTTAATATTTAAAAAATGGCTAAATTAAGCTATTTATCTAATATTAAACTGACTCTAATAACCTGGGCCGTGGGTTAAAAATTTAAAAATCCGGACGTTCCCGCGATAAGGCTGTTTGGATAAAATAATTGCTAATGCCGGGCATTAGATACGTATAAACATTATTTATCTTAACATACAAAATTCTAAAAATCCACGAATAGCGGCACTGATAATATTTTGTACCGCAACCGATAAGTATTCCCATGTTTTAAGAATCCTAAATAAGAATTTAGTGTTGATTCTTTTTGACAACCTTCAACTCTTTTTATCAGCCGTCTTTTAGTGGTCGTTCGCAAAACGCGGTGGTCGGAAAAATTCACCCAACCTAAAAAATCTATCCCCGATGCAATGGTTTTGATAAATATTTTTTGCGGATGCAAGGTCAGTTTTAAGCGATTCTGCAAAAATTCACGAATAACCGAAATTTGTTTTTCCAGCCAATCTCGGTTGGTAGATAATAAAACAAAATCATCAGCATACCGAATATAATATTTGGCTTTAAGTTTGTGCTTTACAAACTGGTCAAATTCGTTCAGATAAATATTTACCAAAAGCTGGGATGTAAGATTTCCCAACGGCAAACCCGTGTCTGGCTTGGTTGAAAAACTGTAAATCACTTTTTGCAAAAGCCACAATATTTTGGCGTCCGGAATATAATGTGCTAAAATATCTATAAGCGTCTGATGATCAATACTGGCAAAAAACTTTTTGATGTCGCATTTTAAAACCCAGCAAGTTTTAGTATTATTTTTACCGTCATTGCGAGCGAGCCCGAGCCGCGCGAGGGGCGAGCGTGGCAATCTCGAAAAATCTCTCGCAGAGATTTTTCGCTACGGACATTGCTGTTATAGAATAATCCTACAAGAGCCAGATGCTCAGCGATCCCGCTAAGCGGGATCGAGATTGCTTCGTCGTCCCGCTCGGCGGGACTCCTCGCAATGACAATATCAAAAAACGGGTAAAGCTGACGGTAAATCGCATGATGAAGCAGCCGATCGCGGACCGTTGCTTTATGGATATTTCTGGGTTTTGGGTCCGAGATGTTAAATGCCTGATAGCCGCCATGTTGATAAGTTAAATTTTTTAGGTCATAATGGAGTTGTAAAATATTATCGGCTAAATTTAAAGAAAACTCTTGAACATCTTTTTTCTTGCTTTTGCCGGAAATAAATTCGCGCCAAGCAGCTAGCAAATTTTCAAGACAAATAATCTCTTCAAAACTATGAGTCAACTGACTTTTCATAAGCCACTAAAAAAAATTTGTCAATAGCTGATTATATAAAATACCTAAATTTAGCTATTTTTTTAGATTAAAAAACGGGTAATGAAATTCAAATTCAACTTCATTTTTGCCCGCGGGGACAAGGACGGCCATAAATAAACCGTTGAGGCGGTAAAGGTTTTCGGGCTGGCTGTTAATTTGGACACTCCAGCCGGGTAAAAAATTTTGAGAATGGATTAGCCAAGTTGGGGTTTTGATATTCACTTCTAATTTAAGGTAATCGTTTTTTTCTTCTAAAATTTTTATTTCGCCGGCACTGTCGCCGGAGACAACCGGACAGTTGTCGCATTCAATATAAAAAACTAAATTTTCAGTCAGTTCGGCAAGCAGATTTTTCATATCAATTTTATTTTCTGGCAGATAGGAAAAATTTTTCAGGAGATAAAGCTTCGGCAAAGCGCCTTCGTTTTCAAAAATATAGACGGGAATATTTTTCGGCGTAACTGCGGCGGTAAAAACTTTTTTAAAGACAGCCGGGTCAAGCTCAAAGCCGGTTACAATATATTTTACGCCTAAAAAATCCAGCACTTTTTCCCGCTTGGCAAACAGCGCCAGTTTTTCGTCATCAGAAATATCGTAGTAGATCATCCGGTCGGAAGTCATCGCGCCTTCGTAGCCGATATAGCCCAAAAAGTCAGCCATGCTTTTTGACATCATCGCGTCAAAGATGGCGATAGTTTCCAGATTATAAAATAAGTTCACGTTAGCCGGCAAAAATTCCGACTCAAAAATAAATTTTTCGGTCGGCGAGGATTCATGGCCGACATTTAACTTATAATCGGCGCTTTCAAGATACATTAAGGGAAAATAGCGGCCGGGATTGGCGGCTAAAAATTCGGCAGTTTCGCTTTTACGGCCAATAATTTTAGCGGGGACAAAAGTATGAAAAGGCAGATAAACAAAAAATAAATTTAAAATTATAATTAAGGCGGCGCCGCGTCTAAAAATTTCTGCCGACAGGCGGCCGGAGAAAAATCGGTTAGCCCACCAGACGCTGATAAAAATAAAAATAATTCCGGCAAGCACGCCGATTCTAAATAAATCAAATACGCCGGAGAGGCGGTCAAAAATTTTTATAAGGTAGTTATGATAATGTTCAAGCGGCAGGCCGGCGGTTTTTGGGTAATAGTAAACATCAAAATAATAAAAAACTATATTTAAAAATCTTTCATACATAAAATGGAAGATAAAAGAAAAGATTAAAGCGGCGGCAAAATATAAAATACCAAACCATTTTAATAATTTTATAATCAAAATAAACCAATGTTTTTTCCCAAAATTTTTAAAGTAGTCAAGGCCGATTGCCGCCAAGACGCCAAAAACAAAAGAATTAATAAACAGCCAGCGAGTCGCGTGGGTAAACATTTTTAAAAACGGCAGTTTAGTTATTAACAAATATAAAGGCGAATAAGGCAAAGCGATTAGAATCGGGATTATTGATAAAATTAAAAAAATTCTAATAATTTTAGAATTTAAAAAAGTTAAAGCCACAATTACGAAAAGTACTGATAAAATACCAAAATAAAGCTGGCTGTCAACTTCACCGTATATAAAATGAATATACGGAACAAATAAATTTAGAAAATCGGAGAAATTAAGAACGCTGGTTGTCCACTGATGGTAGGTGTCAATAAAACTGCTGCGAGAAGATAATTTAATATAACTTAAAAGAGGCGACAAGGGAATTATCGCCAATAGTAATCCAGCCATACAAGCGACAATATATTTATACACGATAGAAAAATACTCTCGTTTATGGGCTGCCAGCAAAATCGCGAAGATGCCGGCCGCGATTATTGCTTCTACGGTATATTGAAAAAAACCAAGCGTTAAAAACCAGCAAATATAAAGAGAGCATCTTATTGCCGGCAAAATATCCTTTTTCTGCCTTAAATTTAAAATTTCTAAAAACAACAGCGGCATAATAATAAACGATTGAGCAAATGGATAGGAAAATCCATAAAGCCATTGACTATAGACATAGATTAGACCGCCGGATATTTGCGCCCAAACGGATAAATTCAGCTTTTTTAAAAAAAGAGCGGTAAAAAAAGCGGCTAATGACAAATGAATAAAAATCAACCAATTATAAGCGTAATTTACGGGCAGAACGTTAAAAAATAAATAATTTAAGGGCGACCAGATTCCATTATAAGTTGTTGATAAAAAAGCGAGCCAGCCGCCGCCATAAAGCGGATTCCAAAGGGGAATTTGGCCGGTTAGAATTGTCTGTTTAAAAAAATGCCAACCAGGATATAAAAAATTTAAAAAATCCGGTTCAGCAATATAGCGACCGGGCACCAAAGCTAAAAACATGCCAGCAAAAATCGGCAAGGATATTATGAAAAGCAGGCCCCACCAGCGATTTAGAATTTTTTCCAGTTTTATAATCATAGAATATTTTTATTTATAGAGGACTGTTGACAAATAGGAACAACGGCAGTCAATTGCCATGTTTCGGTTAAAATTTTGCAGCCATTTTATCGGTTTATCGTTGAGGCGTAGGTCAATTTGCGGGCGGCAGAGTTCACGGCAGTAGAGCATGCCGGGGAGAAAGGGTGGCTCGGGAGGCGCAAGACTTATATGTCGTATAGGACTTATAAGACTTATACGTCGTATACCGCGCCCCGGCCTTCGTCCTGCCAAAATTTTTAGATTGCGGATTTAAAAGGTTATGTCGCGAGAGGTCTATAGAATATTTTTATTCACAGTTAAAATGGCAAAATCTCTCTAATTAATTTTTTAACACTATATTTCAACTCTACTTCATGCTCCCCGGCCGAGACCGGAACGGCCATAAACACGGAGTTGAGGGTGCAAAGTTTTGCCGGACTGCCGTCAACACTCGCGGTCCAGCCGGGTAAATTATTTTGGTTAATAATCAGCCATAAATTTTTGTCGGCGTTAGTTTTAATCACTAATGAATCGTTGTTAAGCTCGGTTATGGCGGCGGCGGGACTAAAACCTTTATCGCTATTAAAAAATACTCTTTGGCCGCAGGCGAGGCGGCCTTCATCGTCGGTTAAAATATATTGGACGGTTTTTTCAAAATCTGAATTTTCGGTTTTTACATCGCCGGTCAGGTAAACGTTTGGTTTAGCGGCTTTATTTTCATAAACATAAATTGGAATTTCATAAGACAAAACTTTTGTTTCAAAGACAAGCGGAAAAAATTTTTGGTCAAGCTTAAAGCCGGAAATAATATATTTAATGCCTAAAAAATCAAGAATTTTTTTTCGATCGTAAAATAAATTTATTTTTTCTTCTAAAGAAATATCCTCGTCGGATAGTTTGTTTGGGGCGGCGGCGCGGTCGCTGCCGACTAAGCCAAGGTATTTTGCCATATTGTTTTCCATATAGCTGTCATAATAGTCGGCAGAAGCCAGGGCGTATTTTAAGTTTAGATTCGGCGGCAGGACTTCATTTTGGTAGGAATAAATTTCGGCAGGGGTCGGATGATGGGGCACTGATAAATTCAGGTATTCGGAATAGCCGGGCAGAAGGGAAAAATATTTGCCGGGATTGTTTTTTAGAAAGTCGGCGACCGAAGAAGTTTTAGCGTAGACGTCTTTGGGCAAGCCTTGGTGGGCTTTGAAATTGACAATAATTAAATTTGATAAAATTATTAAAACGGAAAAATAAACAAATTTTTTCGCCGTGAATTTTTGCTTAAGATATCGGGATAAAAAAACAGCGCTTAGCAGTATAAAAAATAAAGCCGCAAGAAGATAGGGATTAAAAATATTAAAAACACTTTTTGCGTCTTGGTAAAGATCGGCAATTACTTGGTGGTAATGGGCGAGAGGAAGTTTTGTTGTCTGGCGGTAAAAACCGGCGTCAAAAATATTATAAAGTTTTTCTAAAATAATTTTATCAAATTTATAAAAAATTAGCGAAGCGATTATTGACAGCGCCGCCCAGATTAATCCGAACCATTTAAGAATTTTGGCAGTAAAAGCGGCGAGTTTTGAACGGTTGATTTCCAGCAGATATTGAAAACCAAAGGCGGAGAGGACGGCGGCGCAAAAAGAGGCGATAAAAAGCCAGCGCGAGGGGACGCGAAGCATTTTTAGAACTGGGATTTTTAATAAAATTAAATAAAGCGGCGAATAAGCCACTGACGCGAGGATTGATAAAACAAAAAGGGCGCGGAAAAAGCGGGAAGCCTTTACGGTTTTTAGCAGGCCGACTCCCAGAAATGCTAAAGGTAAAATTCCCAGATAGCGAAGCTGTTCGGCGCGGCCGAAAACAGCATGAAAAGGCGGAATCAATAAACTTATTAAATCCTGCGGCCAAAGACCGGCGGCGGCGGCAGCCAAAAAACTGACATCGGCCGTCCGACCGGCAAGGCCGGCCTGGATTACGGTCGGGATAAGCTGGAAAAAACTAATGGCAACGGCAATAATCATAATGGCGGCAAGCTTAAACAATGACGATAAATATTTTTTATCATTTTGCGAGGCGGCAGTAAAACAAAATAAAAAGCCAGAGGCAAAAATCATTAAAAGCCAGCTGTATTGAACTGATAAAAAAGCAATGCCGGTAAAAATTCCGCCCCAGACAGCCCACCAATTATTTTTTTGCATTTTCCAAATCACAATAAAAAATAGGGGCAGAAAGGCGACAGCTTGGACAATGGGCAGGTCAAAGACCCCCGCCCAGTTTGAAAACACATAAATCAACCCGGCGGCGTACGCGGGCCAAAAATCAATTTTAAAAATAATAAGCAGGCGGGCGCAAAAAAAGACGGCTAAAGTAAAATAAAAAAACGAGAGCCAACTTGAAGCAACAGGCACGAAAAAAAATTTAAACGCTAAAAAATTTATTGGCGAAAAAAAACCGCCAGTGGCAGTAATAAAAGACGGGAAACCAGAAAAATTATATGGATTCCAAAACAAACTTTGTCCGGAATTTATAGAAACTTTAAAAAAATCCCAAAAAGCTAACTGCCAACTTAAAATGTCACTACTGCTAATAACTCGGCCACCGACGAGAAACGGCGCCATGACCACAAAAATGGGTAAGGCGGATAAACCAAGCAGAAAGAAAAAAGATTTTTTTTTCGGATTAAAAATTATTTTTTCGGTGATCATTGAGAATTTCTCTAATTAAATATTTTGGCCGCTGCTTGACTTCTTCAAAAATTTTCGCTAAATATTCACCAATGACGCTTAGCGACAGCAACTGGATACTGCCTAAAAATATCGTGAGCACAATAATTGTTGAGATGCCGCGTTGACCATGTTCAAAAAAAAAGTAGCCAATGGTATAAAAAAGAAGGGCGATAAAACTAACGATCACCATGATTCCGGCGATAAAAGAAATCCATTCCAGCGGGGCGTAAGAAAAAGCGAGCAGGCCGCGTTTGGCAATTCTAATGTACTGCCAAAAATTAATTTTGGTTGTGCCGGCTTGACGATCCTGACGGACATATTCAATGCCGGTATGTTTAAAGCCGGCCCAGGTGCGCAGGCCGCGCATAAAGCGGTTGCGTTCAGGCATGGAATTGATGGCATTAATAACTTTGCGGTCCATTAGCGAAAAATCGCCGGCGTCAAGCGGAATATCAAGATACGATATTTTTTTATAAAGACGATAAAAAAGTTTATAAGCGGCAATAAGCAAAAAATTGCCCTGGCGCTTGGTGCGCAAACCATAGACAACATCAAAGCCGGCCAGCCATTTTTCAGCTAATTGTTCAATTAACTCCGGCGGGTCCTGCTGGTCGCCGTCAATCCAGACAACAGCGTCGCCCGACGCATATTCAGAACCGGCAGTCATCCCGATGTCGGAGCTGCCAAAATTTCTGGAGAAAAAAATTACTGACACTTTTGGGTCTTTGGCCGCCAGTTCGCGAAAAATTTTTTCTGAATTGTCGGTAGAACCATTGTCAGTATAAATGATTTCATAATCAGCGGCGATTTTTTGCAAAGTGTTGGTCAACCGTTCATGCATTGCTAAAATATTATCCTGCTCATTGCGGCAAGGCACCACTACGGAAATTTTTTTGTTAGTGATTGGCATATGCTTAATCTTAGCAAAAAATGGCTAAAGATGCAAGGGAGAGCCACATAACACACAACATGAAACATGGAACAAATGTTATGTGTTATGTGTTCCATGTTATGTGACTCCCCTTGACATCAGCCGCCACCCATGCTAAGCTGTTTTAATATAAAATCCACCAAGATGGTCTTGGCGGAAAATGTTCTTTTTTTCACGATTGGAGGAAGGTAATGGGTCTGTTGACGAATAGCATTTTTCCTCATCTCAAATAGTAAAAAAAATGATAAAATATATAGACATCACACTCCAAAATCGGACTGGGATGTGGTATAATTAGGGAATG
>CAYHQU010000016.1:0-2186 GCA_964358955.1 uncultured Gammaproteobacteria bacterium
CACTTTAGGAAGGAGCTTTAAATCTTCATACCCGCTTTTCCGCCCGAGGCGCTGTGCCTGCCTCTGGCATGGGATCAGCCTCTGGCTGAAGCGGAGGTCTGCCCGCAAACCCACCCGTGCTGGTGTATCCAGCCAACCTTGGCTTCCGCCAGAGGCGGACAAAAAAGCCAGTTTGAAAATTTTCAACCCCCGTTAAATGATGCTGATAAAATTTGTCAAAATCAGTAAAAATTAACAAATTTAATCCCATGCAGTCAAAATTTCTAAAAATTTTACTTATCATCACAATCGTCTGCGCTGTAATTGCCGTTACTGTTTCTTTAATAATCAACTTTCTTCCGTGGCTGTCTCGCCAAAAATCTGATTCAACCTTAAACCAAAACGCCAACCGCCCGGAAAAAATTGCTGTTCCCGACGAACCAGCCCCCCAGCGCCTGCCCGCCGAACTGCCTTAAAAATCAATTAAAAAAGACTTTGACAAACGTCTAAATTGTTGTTACAATACAATCATAGACGTTTTTTAAATTTGGCAAAAATCGCCGCCTATTATTCAAAAATTTTAACATTTGTCAACGCGATGCGAAAAGTCCCGCCGCAAACCGGCGAATTCTACCATATTTACAACCGTGGCGTTGATAAGCGCGAAATTTTTTATTGTCATGACGATTTTGCAAGGTTTATTCGCAATATGAGATTGGTTAATAATGAATCAAAGGCGAACAAGAGAGATTTTATTAAGAGAGAAGAAATTAAAAGACTGCAAGTTTCCGAAACTGGGTACCCAGTTTCGGAAACTAAAAGACTCGCGGAGCATAAGCTATTAGATTACATTTCGGAGTTGCCAAGACTGGTTGAGATTATATGTTATTGCCTGATGTCAAATCACTATCACCTAATATTAAAGCAACTTGTTGAAGATGGGATTTCGAAGTTTATGCAGAGTTTGAACATTGCTTACAGTAACTATTTTAACACAAAATACAACCGTACGGGCACGCTTTTTGAAAGTAAATTTAAATCAGTCCATCTAAAAGATGATGATATGCTACTTTGGACATCCGGCTATGTAAACGGAAATTCCCAAATCCATAAAATCGCAAAAGCTGAAAATTATCAATGGTGCAGTTATCAAGATTATCTAAACAAAAGATCCGGCACGCTTTGCAATAAAAATATAATTTTAAATCAATTTAAAGATATTATAAGTTATCGGGAATTTGTTGAGCTGGTAATTGAGGAATGCCAAGGACGTAAAGATATGCAAAAATTGATAATAGAATAAAAAACTATAATTTACAATATTATTAAAACAAAAAACCACTATGGGAAAAATTTTCTTATTTGGACTTATCATTATCATCGCCATTATCATTTTTGTTCTTTGGTCAAAATATAATGAGTATTAATTATTAATTTTAAGATTATGACAAACACCATTCTAATCGTAGTTTTAGCCGTTGTCGTCTTGGCCATTCTCTGGTTCATTTTTGTCTATAATGGCCTAATTCGACTGAAAAATCGCGTCCAAGAAGCTTGGTCGGATATTGACGTTCAACTCAAACGCCGCTATGATTTAATCCCCAATCTTGTTGAAACCGTAAAAGGTTATGCGTCGCATGAAAGCAAGCTCTTTGAAAAAGTGACGCAGGCCCGAAGTCAAGCTATGCAGGCCCAAGGCGCCGCCAACAAAGCCAAAGCTGAAAACATGCTTTCAGACACCTTAAAATCTTTATTCGCTGTCGCGGAAAATTATCCAAATCTCCGCGCCTCGGAAAATTTTTCAAAACTCCAAGACGAACTTTCCGACACCGAAAATAAAATCCAGGCCGCTCGCCGTTTTTACAACGGCAACGTCCGCGACTTCAACACCAAAATTGAAGTCTTCCCCAACAACTTAATCGCCGGCATGTTAAACTTTAAACAATACGAATTCTTTGAAGCTGGCGAGGGCGAGCGAACAAACGTAGAGGTAAAATTTTAGATGTCTCCGCTATTATTCTTCTCGCGGATTTTCACGCGGATCGCATATGGGCGTATTAGTAATGAAACAATGAGCCCAATTTGATTTCTTGTCCCGCTAAGCGGGATGATTTCTTGTTTTCTTGATTTAATGATTTCTTGATTTATGTATAACCAAATCGACGCCAACAAAAGACGAACAATTTTTTTAATCGCCGGCTTTTTTG
>CAYHQU010000016.1:2286-12470 GCA_964358955.1 uncultured Gammaproteobacteria bacterium
AACCAAATCGACGCCAACAAAAGACGAACAATTTTTTTAATCGCCGGCTTTTTTGTCTTTAACCTGCTGGTCGGTTTTGCGTTCGCGCAATATACCGAAGCTGGCTACGCCAGCGTCGTAATCGCCATTATCTTCTCTGTGATTATGGCTTTGGTCGGCTACTACTCCGGCGATAAAATGGCGCTCCTGTCGGCCGGCGCCCAAGAAATTAAAAAATCAACCAGTCCCTATGTCTACCGCCTTGTTGAAAATCTCTGCATTACCGCCGGCCTGCCCCTGCCAAAAATTTATTTCATTAATGATTCCTCCATCAACGCCTTTGCCACCGGACGCAACCCCAAACACGCCTCAATCGCCATTACCGCCGGCGCCATCGAAAAACTGGAAAACGAGGAGCTTGAAGGCGTCATCGCTCATGAACTTTCGCATATTAAAAACTATGACATCTTAGTCATGACAATCGTCATTGTCTTAGTCGGCATGGCCGTCCTGCTGTCCGATTGGTTTTTCCGCATCCGCTTCTGGGGCGGCGGCAAAAACCGCGGCGACAGTCGCGGCGGCGGCCAAGTCCAAGCAGTAATTTTAATAGTCGGCCTAATCTTTTTAATCCTCTCGCCGCTGATTGCCAAACTAATCCAACTGGCAATTTCGCGCAAACGTGAATATCTCGCCGACGCTTCCGGCTCGCTTTTAACCCGCTACCCCGCCGGCCTCGCCAGCGCCTTAGAAAAAATAAAAAAATACAACGTCAATCCAATGAGTCATGCCAACAACGCCACCGCTCATCTTTACATCTCAACTCCGTTCGGCCAAAAAAAACAATTCCTCTCTAATTTATTTGCAACCCACCCTCCCCTTGACGACCGTATCGCCCGTCTCCGCGCCATGGCGTAGTTACTATAAATCCATAAGATATTTTCAATGATTACATCTATTAAAACAAATCATAAAATAATCCGCGGCGATTCAAGACAAATGAAAGAATTGCCTGATAATTCTATTCATTTGATTATAACATCGCCTCCTTATTGGCAGTTAAAAGATTACGGCACTGATGACCAAATCGGCTATAACGACAGCTACGAAAATTATATCAATCATCTTAATTTGGTTTGGCAAGAATGCTATCGCGTTTTGCAACCCGGCTGCCGACTCTGTATTAATATTGGCGATCAATTTGCTCGTTCAGTATACTACGGCCGCTATAAAATCATTCCTATCAGAACGGAGATAATTAAATTTTGCGAGACCATTGGTTTTGATTATATGGGCGCAATTATTTGGCAAAAATCAACAACCATAAATACTACCGGCGGCGCCACAATAATGGGCTCTTTTCCTTATCCGCGAAATGGAATAATTAAAATTGACTATGAATTTATTTTAATATTTAAAAAAATTGGAGAAGCATCTTCCGTGCCAAGGGAAATAAAAGAAAAATCAAAAATATCCAAAGAAGAATGGAATACGTATTTTCAGGGTCATTGGAATTTTAATGGCGTTAGGCAGAATGGGCATTTAGCGATGTTCCCCGAAGAACTGCCAAAACGGCTTATTAAAATGTTTTCCTTTGTGGGTGATACAGTGCTTGACCCATTTCTAGGCAGCGGCACTACCTCGCTGGCAGCAAAAAATCTAGGACGCAATTCAGTTGGCTATGAAATAAATCCAAAATTTATTGATATAATTAAACAAAAAATAGATTTTAATAATAACAAAATGTTTGATAACTCAACCATTAACTTTGGATATCAGGAAAAGTTAAATATAAATTTTAATGATAAAATTTCTCAACTACCATACATTTTTAAAGACCTAATTAAACTTGATAAAAAAATTGATCCAAAAAAATTGCAATTTGGTTCAAAAATAGATAGTAATAAAATGCAAAGAGATAATTTCTATTCCGTAAAAGAAATATTAGACCCAGAAACAATAAAATTAAATAATAATTTGATTATAAAATTATTGGGCGTAAAAACAAATCCGCAAAAAATTGGGGCGGCAAAAAAATTTTTAATAGATAAAACTAATAAACAAAGGGTTTTTTTAAGATTTGATAACTATAAATACGATGAAAATAATAACTTATTGTGTTATTTATATTTACAAAATAAAACTTTTATAAATGCTCATTTAATAAAAGAAGGTTGTGTCTTTGTTGATAATAAAATGGATTACAAATATAAAGAAAAATTTATTAACTTATCTCAAAATTATGCCGACTGAAAAAACAAAAAAATATTCTAAAGACTTTGGTAAAAAAGAAAAAGTTTTAAATTATGCCTGCCAAACATACCAACTATCGCGGCCTAATAAAGTCGGCGCCGTAATGGCATTAAAATGGCATTAATACGAGAATGCCAACCTAAAACAATCGCTGAATGGGAAAAATGGTATTTTAAAAAAGCATTTACAGAAAGCAAAAAACCGGTAAAAATTACACCTCAAATTTTAAATGAATTAGGCGAACGTCTATATGAAAAAATTACCGCGGTTGTAATTCCAGAATGGCAGGCTGCATTTAGCGGATTATCCCTGCAAGATTGCGTAAATTATATTTATAACCTAACAATAAATCGCACTTACGACGGTTTTATCCGCGAAAAATCTGTTGTTAATGACGGGTTGGCAAAACTTTTTCCTGAAGTGAAGTTTATTGAAAGCGACATTGACCTTGATCATGCTGGCGATATTGATTATCTGGGATTTGTTGGAAAAAAAGCTTTTGGTATCCAAATAAAACCAGTAACCGCCAAAGCAAATTTTGGCAACTATTCGGTATCCGAAAGAATGAAAGCAAACTTTATTGATTTTGAAAAAAAATATCAAGGTAAAGTATTTATTATTTTTAGTTTAGATGGAGAAATTGGCAACAAAGAAGTGATAAAAAAAATTGAGGCAGAAATAAAAAGATTAAAAAATAAAAAATAATTAATCAATGTCTCTAATTATAAAATAAATATGAACTCTGTCCTCCAAAAATTCTCCTCAAATTGCAAAGCCGCGCTTCATAACGCCTTTGATTCTGCGAGCCGTCTTAATTCGCCGGAAGTAAATCCGAGCGATATTTTGGCTGGAATAATTAAACAAAAAGGCTGTATCGGCTCCGAAATTCTCTTAAAATCAAAAACTGTTCAAATGTCTAAAAATTACCAATCTCAAATTCCGCCAAAGCTCGTCTCGCCTGAAAATAAAACTTCTCTTGACAAAATCAAGCTCTCAAAAACCGGCGAAAAACTGCTTGAGCGCGCCATTCTGATTGCCGCTTCAAATTCTCATCTCTATGTCGGCACCGAACATCTGCTCGCCGCCTTTTTGGAAATTAAAGATTCGGAAATTGATAATTTATTTTTAAAATTTAATATTGATAAAAAACAGCTTGCAAATCAAATTGATATCGTCTTAAACAGCGTCTCAAAATTTTCCGACCTAACCGAATCAATAGAATCCCTGCTTTATTCTCAATCCGGCTTCCCGTTCGCGCCAAAGCAAAGCCGTTATGCCGACTCTGCCCTAAAAAATTTTGGCACCGACCTAACCGCGCCGGAAATCCAAAAAAATATTGATCCGGTTATCGGCCGGCAGTCCGAAATTAACCGCCTAATCCAAATTCTTTGCCGCAAAACAAAAAACAACCCCCTCCTGCTTGGCGACGCCGGCGTCGGCAAAACCGCAATCGTTGAAGGCCTTGCTAAAAAAATTTCCCTCGGCGAAGTCCCCGACATTTTAATCGGCAAAAAAATCTACTCCCTTGACTTAGGCGCGGTTATCGCCGGCTCTTCTTTCCGCGGCGAATTTGAAAACCGCCTTAAACTTATAATTGACGAAGTTAAACAAAACCCAAATATAATTTTATTCATTGATGAAATTCATAACCTCGTCGGCGCCGGCTCTCTACCCGGCTCCCTTGACGCCTCAAACCTCCTTAAACCCGCCCTCTCAAAAGGGCAAGTCCGACTCATCGGCGCGACCACCCTTGATGAATATAAAAAATATCTTGAAGCCGACGCCGCCTTAGAACGGCGCTTCCAGCCAATTATCATTGACCAGCCGTCAGTTGAAAAAACAATTGAAATTCTTCAGGGCATAAAAGACAGTTACGAAAAATACCACCGCGTCAAAATTACCGATGATGCCATTGCCGCCGCTGCCAATCTCTCGCACCGCTATCTTCCCGATAAATTTCTTCCCGACAAAGCGATAGACCTGCTTGATGAAGCCGCCTCGTCGCTAAAAATTTTAAATACCGATCTAAAAGCCGCCGAGATAAAAAAAATTGAACTTAAGTTTAACGAACTAAAAACGCAAAAAGAAAATTATCTTAAAGCCGATGAATATGACTTTGCTTTAAAAATCCGCGCTGAACAAAATATTCTTCTTGCCGAGATTAAAGCCGTCAAAAATCAAATCCAAAATTTAAGCCAAAATATTTTAGGTGAAATTACCGCCAAAGACATTACTAGAACAATTTCCGAGACGGCCGGAATCCCGCTTGAAGACCTGCTCGCCGAAGAGCGAACTAAATTTTTAAATTTAGAAAAAATCCTTTCCCAAAAAATAATCGGCCAGCCGGATGCCGTCTTCTCGGTCGCCGAATTTATCCGCCGCTCGCGCACCGGCATCGCCGACGCAAATCGTCCAATCGGTTCTTTTATCTTTATCGGCCCTTCCGGCGTCGGCAAAACTGAACTTGCTAAAGTTTTGGCCGAAACCATCTTCCTTCGCCCCGACTCTTTAATCCGGATTGATATGTCCGAATTTGCCGAAAGCTTTAACGCCTCAAAACTAATCGGCTCCCCCGCCGGCTATGTTGGCTATCGCGACCAAGCCGCCCTAACCGACTCTGTCCGAAAAAAACCCTACAGCGTCGTTTTGTTTGATGAAATCGAAAAAGCCCACCCGCAAATTTTTAACCTCATGCTGCAAATCCTTGAAGACGGAACCCTGACTGACGCGACTGGAAAAAAAATAAATTTTAAAAACACCATTATTATCATGACCTCAAACCTCGGCACTAAACAATTTCATCAGATCTCAAAACTTGGTTTTGGGAGCCGTCAAACCGAGACCCTGGAAGAAAAAAAATTGGGCGTTTTAAAAAAATTAAATGACAGTTTTAATACTGAATTCCTTAACCGCATTGATAAAATTATTGTCTTTAACCCTCTCTCGCTCTCTGACATTAAAAAAATCGCCCGACTCCAGCTGACCGCGCTTAAAGACCGCCTGGCCGCTAAAAATTTGGCTCTAAAAATTAGCCAGCTTGCCGTTGACCTAATCGCCAAACAAAGTTTCTCGCCCGAACAAGGCGCCCGCGCTGTCCGTAAAAAAATCTCCGAACATGTTGAAAATAAAATCGCTAAAATCCTCCTTGCCCGCCCGAATCAAAAAACATTTTCTCTTGTAGCCAGCAAGGGCAAAATTGTGGTAAAATGAGAATATGGCATTAAAACATGAAAACATTAAAACAAAAAAACAAAAATAGATTATGTCTTAAGATTTTAAAAAGCAGCTTGAAATAAAAATGGATGAATTTCCTTGAATTACGAAATTCCTATAATTAGTTTGGTTTCGGGTATAGTTTTCCGCCAGCGGCGTATCTGCCTCTGACATGACGCTTAGTTTAGTGAAAAACCGGCACGAAATAAAACAAAACTTAAGCACAAAACTAAACGAAACACTTTTTCGTAATTGAAAGGAATTTGCACATTAATTGTCAATATTAAAAATAAATGTCAGCCAAAATAAATTGTTTTAATGTTTTAATGTTTTAATGAACAACCATATGTCACGCCTTCAAAAAATTTTATTAATTGTCGCTTTTGTCGTGGTGACAATTTTAATCGGCTTTTTAATTTTTGTGATTTTCTTCCGCCCTTTCATTCCTTCGGAAAATGTTAATGTCAACGCCGCGCCCGAAACAGGCGAACAAATCAACCTCTCAACCGGCGCCTCCGGCCGCCTGCCATCCATAAATAGCGACGTCAACGCCGCCGCCTCCGCGCCGCCGACAAGCCCGCCATCGTCTGCCTCGCAAATCGCCTCCGGCGGCCTGACCCAGACCTCTCTTCTAACGCAATATGAAGTCTACATGCCCACTCTTTCAACCGACGGCAACTATATAATTTACTACGACCCCGACACCCAAAAATTTTATAAAATTTCCCCATCCGGCCAAAGCAGTCTTTTGTCCGACAAAAACTTTTATCAGGTTGAAAATATAATCTGGGCGCCAAACAAAACTAAAGCTGTAATTGAATATCCCGACGGCGCTAACATTATTTATGATTTTGTCTCTAACATACAAGTCACCCTGCCAAAGCATTGGCAGGATTTTAGTTTCTCGCCCCAAAGCGATAAAATTACGGCTAAAAGTATTGGTCTTGACGCCGAAAACCGCTTTTTAATAACCGCCAACGCCGATGGTTCAAAAATAAAAGTTGTCGCCAATCTCGGCGAAAACGCCGATAAAGTCATCGCCGACTGGTCGCCAAACAACCTTATGGTTGGCGAGCTTGTCGGCGACCTGGACTTGGACCGCCAAGAAATTTATTTCATCGGCCAAAATGATGAAAACTACAAATCAATGGTCGTTGAGGGCTGGGGTTTTTCCGGCCGCTGGTCGCCCCAAGGCGACAAAATTGTCTATAGCGTCTACAACGCCGCCTCCGATGACAAGCCAACCCTTTGGATCTCCGACGCTACCCCCGACACCATCGGCCGCAATCGCCTTGAACTGCGGCTCAATACTTGGGCTGATAAATGCGCTTTCTATGACAACAATACTCTCTATTGCGCCGTCCCGACCTCGCTTGAGGCCGGCGCCGGCCTGTTTCCTAACGAGCTGGACAACTCGCCGGATGTAATCTATAAAATAAACTTAACAACCGGCAACAAATCCCTAATTGCCAGTCCTGAAACAAATAACACTATCAGCGATCTTATGGTCTCCCCCGACGGCAAATATTTATATTACACCGACAAATTTGACGGCCGGCTGTATGATATTAGGTTGAAATAAAATTTTTATCATTCTAATATAAACCCTTACCCATTGTCATCCCGAGCCCCCGTCGGCGCACGGGGGCGTGGGGATCTCGAAACGCCCTTGTCATCGCGAGGAGTCCCGCCAAGCGGGACGACGAAGCAATCTTGAAAAACGACGAAGTCATCCCGAGGAGCCCGCAGGCGACGTGGGGATCTCGAAACCCATTGTCATTGCGAGGAGCGATCCCGCTAAGCGGGAGAGCGACGAAGCAATCTCGAAAAATCTCTCGCAGAGATTTTTCGCAACGGACACCGCTTTCATAGGACAATCCTACAAGAGCGGAGCGCGCAGCGATCCCGCTTAGCGGGATCGAGATTGCCACGCCCTCGCGCGGCTCGGGCTCGCAATGACAAAAGGGATTATTTCCCGCCCAAGGCCGGACAGGCGAGATTGCCACGGCCGCCCAGGGCGGCCTCGCAATGACAAAATAAAATGGGTTCAGCCAATCGTCGGGGTCAACTTTGTGTAAAGTCCAACGAGGAGAAAAAATAATCAACAATTTAACCATTTGACAATTTAACAATCAATCCTCTATTCATGATTTAACATATTACTCATGAAACACGTTTTATTAAAAACATTTATAATTCTTTTATCATTATTTTTTTTGTTTCCAGCTGCCGCCAACGCCGAATGCTGCCAACTTAAAGATCGTTGCCTTCGTGTCTCTCAAAACGATTGCGCTTCTATCCCGGGTACTTTTTTTTCCGATTCCGAATGTATCGGCGTTTACTGCCAAATGCGCCTTCCCGATAATACAACTGGTTGCTGCGCTTATGCGGGAAATAATAATGAACCAACTTGCGAACAAATGACTGCTGGTCTTTGTTATCAATTAGATGTATATGCCAGTATATTTTATCCCAACAGTATTTGTCAAAACAATAAGTGTATTTCTAATCCGACTTCTGATACCAAGCCACCCTCATCAATAAACTTCACCCCCCAAGTCCCCATCCCCGGCGTTAATACTTCTGCCGGAGAGCTTATTGTCAACTATATTGTTGGTATTTATCGTTACGGAATTTGGCTTGCCGGAATTTTGGCTTTCATTATGATTATTGTCGGCGGGCTGACTTGGATGCTTGCCGGCGGCAGTTCCGAACGCGTCTCGGCCGCCAAAAGCCGTATCGGCGCCGCCATTCTTGGTCTTGGCATCGCCCTTTCTTCCTATTTAATTTTATCAAGCATCAATCCACGGTTAGTAGGGGATTTAAAATTACCCGATATTGCCGCTGATACCGACTTATTTGATAATGAATTTTTTTGCGCCTCCAATAGAGAAACTCAAGTAACAATGGAAGGAAATCGAAATAAAGACCCATATCAAGTCTGCCGCGAATATGCTTGTAAAGAAGGGACAAATATCCTGGCTGCGACGCGCGCCATTAAAAATCCAGATGCAATTTGTTGTTTATGTGAATCAACAGAATGCTCCCCTGTCAATGATTGTAAGTATTGCGTTTTCCCCGGCCCGCAAAAACTACAGTGTATTCCAGAAATGAGTTCTGCTAATTGTAAAATTTTTAATGTAGAGGCGCCTTGCTGCATTGCCATGGATCGTACTGGTCTTGAAATCACGGGATTATGTTATTCACTCAATGCAATATTTCCCAATAGATAAATTTATTGATGCCCGATCCCCATCAGCATCCTTAGTGCTGTTTCACCTTCCCGCTTTAGCAACTAACGCCACCTTATCAACTTTTAATAATTGAATAACAAAAATTCTAACAATTTAACAATCAAACAATATAACAATGACGACCATCTACACCTGCTCTAACTGCGGCGCCCAATCGCCCAAATGGCTTGGCCGCTGTCCCGAATGCGGCAAATGGGGAACTCTAGAACAGACCGCCGCTCAAGCCGCAGGCGACAAAAAAACCATTCAGACGCCACCGGGGAGGGTGGTTGATTTTTTTGATATTAAAACCGGAACCGTCGCCCGCCTTAAAACCGGCATTTCCGAATTTGACCGCGTCTTGGGCGGCGGCATTGTCCCCGGCTCCCTGGTGCTTATCGGCGGGGAGCCCGGCATCGGCAAGTCAACAATCGTCTTGCAAGTTGCAAGCAACTTATGCGGGATGTCCGATCTTCCACATCTCTCGCAATCAAGTTCAGTTCTCTATGTCTCCGGCGAAGAATCCGGCGCTCAAATAAAATCCCGCCTTGACCGCCTCGGCCTCACCGGCAAAAATCTAAAATTTCTCGGCGAAACAAACATTGAAACAATCTGCTCAACCATCAAAGAACTAAGGCCCCAACTTGTCATCATTGATTCCATCCAAACCGTCTACTCCTCCGAACTGCCCTCGGAAGCCGGCAGTGTTGCCCAAGTTCGCGCCTGCGCCGTCAAACTGCTTGAGGTCGCCAAAAAATCTGACATCACAATTTTTATTATCGGCCACATCACCAAAGAAGGAACTGTTGCCGGTCCAAAAACCTTAGAGCATCTGGTTGATACTGTAATTTATCTTGAGGGCGATCGTCATCATTTCTACCGCCTCCTGCGCACCGTAAAAAACCGCTTTGGCCAAACTTCCGAAGTCGGCGTCTTTGAAATGCAGTCCTCGGGGCTAATTGAAGTAAAAAATCCATCCGCAATTTTTCTCGGGCAAAACAAAGAAAATATCGCCGGCGCCGCTGTCCTGCCGACCGTTGAAGGCACGCGCGTCTTTTTGGCGGAAATCCAGGCCCTCGTCTCTACGACCCCCTTCGGCTACCCCCAACGCAAAACCGCCGGCTTTGAACTCAACCGCCTCAATCTTTTAGCCGCCGTCCTTACCAAAAAAACCGGCCTAAATTTATTTAACAAAGATATTCATCTTAATGTTGTCGGCGGCCTAAAAATTAATGAACCCGCCGCCGACCTGCCTGCCTCCCTCGCTATCGCCTCCGCCTACAAAAACCGGCCCCTTCCTTCCGAACTTGTCGCTTTCGGTGAAGTTGGTCTTGGCGGCGAAATCCGCCCCGTAAATTTAGCCGATAAAAGAATTAAAGAAGCGGAAAAACTCGGTTTTAAAACCGTTATCATGCCCGCCGCCAATCAAATCATTGCTTCTTCCGCTAATCTTATCATGGTAAAAAATCTCTCCGAAGCACTCATTAAAACCGGTTTAAAATAATTTTA
>CAYHQU010000017.1:0-5944 GCA_964358955.1 uncultured Gammaproteobacteria bacterium
TTATATGATGACATTAAATTTAATACCGGAAGGCGATAAAAAAGAATTGCGCCTTTTTAGCTTTTATGTAATGTTGAAAAACATTATATTCGTCTTTTTAATCGGCGGTTCAATTATTGCCAGCGGACTTTTAATAACCAGGTTGTATTTTCAAATTAAATTTAATAAACTGTTAGATGAAAATTATATTTCCTCAAGCGTAAGCCGATTTTCAAGCAACGAAATAAAAAAATTTAACAAACAGCTGAACGTGATTGAAGAAATTCAAAAAGATTACCTGTCTTGGTCAACCGCATTATATAATTTTCAAAAAATTGTTTCCGACGATATAATAATTAATTATTTTGATTTAAATAAAAAAAATTTAGAGGTAAAAATAAGGGGCGCGGCGGCAACTCGCGAAGGTTTAGTTAATTTCCAAAACTTAATTAACAGTTCGGGATATTTCCAGGGATTTGAGGTGCCGCTTGAAACATTATTTGAAAAAGAAAATATAAATTTTAATTTTCTTTTAAAGTTAGTTGATTTAAAAATATTTGCGGTTGACGAGAATGATTTAATCACGACGGCGGCAAAAGAAGGGGCGGCAACGACAACCGACGCAACCGATGAAGATTAAAAAATATGCAAATCAGAAATAAAATTATAATCATAAATTTATTTGTTATTATATCAATATTTATTATTGTATATTTTATTGTAATTCCGAGCGTTAAGGAAATAAATAAAATACACGCAGCGATTGCCAGCGAAGAAAAAGAGCTGCAGGTAAAATTAGAGAGAGGGATGCTGATAAAAAAAATAAATGAGGATTTTGAAAAAATAAAAGAAGACCGAGAGCAATTAAACGCAATTTTTATTGACCCGGGGCAGGAGGTTGCCTTTATTGAAAAATTGGAGCATATAATTAAAAATTATAATTTAGAACAGAAAATCCGGCTGGTTGATTTTGGCGGAAAAACTCGCAGCGACGAATTTAAAAAAAATTTAACTTTAAACATTAATTTGGCTGGCGATTTTATTCAAATGCTAAAATATATTAATGATGTTGAAAAATTAAATACTTATTTTAATATTAATTCTGTCACAATTGAGGGAAGCGAACCGGAAACAGGCGTGGTAAACGCGGTTATTGAAGGCGATTCTTATAGTTTAGCGGAGCCGGAATAATACACGACCTTGCAGACGCGGGATAGCAAAGCTTGAAAAGCAAAAGAACCAGCTTTGTCCGCAGTCGCGCGCTTCAGCCAAATTTTTTATTCCCGCGTCTACGGAACGAGATTCGTCAGTACTCCCTAAAAATAATTTAGTTAAAAAAATGAAATTAAAAAACATAAAAATAAGATTTCCTAAAAAAATCGGGGGAAAAAAAATATACTATGGAATAGTTATGGCGGTTATAGTCGGACAAATCGCGGTTACAATTTATTTAGTAAATAATATTGTTGAGACATTCAAGGCCACGGAAAAAATTATCAGCTTAAGGCAAGAAATCGCTTCGGAAATTTTTAACATCCAGGATTTTGACGATGCCTTAGATAAAATAAATAAAAAAATAGACCAATTAAAAAATTTTGATTGGGCTAAAGCAAAAAATATATTCAGCGAGAAATTGGACGGCAGCGGCGCCATTTATCCGATTAAAGATGTCCTAAAAGAAGTTAAGCCGCGTTAATGGTAGGGAGACATTTTTCTTAGCTTTGATATAATGCCTGGCAAAATTTTAATTACTCGATCTATTTCAGGTCGGGTATTTTTTTTGCCCAAAGTAATCCGCAGCGAGCCGTGGGCGAGCTCGGGCGAAATTCCCATCGCCGTCAGTACGTGCGACGGTTCAAGGGAGCCGGAAGAACAAGCCGAGCCGGTTGAAACCGCAATGCCGGCAAAATCAAGCATCAGTAAGATGCTTTCGCCTTCAGCGCCTTTAAAACTAAAGTTAGCATTGTTTGGGGCGCGGTTTTTTAGGTCGCCGTTGATTACTACATCAGGAATTCTTTTTTTCACTTCCCTTATTAAATAATCCCGCAACTCTTTTGTTTTCTTGTTTTCTTGTCCCGCTAAGCGGGATGTTTTCTTGTTTATCAGCTCAACGGCTTTGCCAAGCCCGACAATGCCGGCGGTGTTGTAGGTTCCCGGACGGACGCCACGCTCTTGATGGCCGCCAAACTGAATCGGGGAAATCATCAGACCTTTTCGCACAAAAAGCGCGCCAATGCCTTTTGGCCCGTAGATTTTATGACCTGATAAGGACAGCAAATCCACTTTTAGGTTTTGCACGTTCAGATCGCAATAGTTTGCCGCTTGCACCGCGTCGGTATGAAAATAGATTTTGTTTTTGCGGGATTTATTTACGGCTTCAAGCATTTTACCAATTTCAGCTATGGGCTGGATGGTGCCGACTTCGTTATTGACGTACATTACGGAGACCAGCTTGGTGTTGGGGCGAATTGATTTTTTCAGCTCTGGCAATTTTAGAATTCCACGCGTGTCAACGTTAATATATGTCACTTTCACGCCGCGCCTGGCAACTTCGCGGCAGGCCTCTAAAATTGCCGGGTGTTCTATCTTTGAAGTGATAATCTGGTCGCCGGGCTTGGCAGCTCCAAAAATTACCAAGTTGTCAGCTTCGGTGGCGCCGGAGGTAAAATATATTTCTGACGGTTCACAATGCAGAAAATTTGCCACTTGAGACCGAGCAGTTCCCACGGCTTTACTGGCTTGCTGGCCAAAACTATGAATTGAAGAGGCATTGCCAAAAATTTCGGCCTGGTACGCTTGCATGGCTTTGATTACTTGCGGGTCCACCGGAGTTGTCGCCGAGTGGTCAAGATAGATATTTTTCATAAATTTCTAATTATTCTAATTGAAGATTTTATAATTCACCTAATTCACCTAATAAAATTTCATAATTCAATAATTCAGAAATAAAATGTTCGATGTCCAATTTCAAATATTAAAAAAGTGTTATAAATTATGCATTTGACATTTTAAATTTCATTTGGAATTTAAGCATTTGACCTTTTCCGCCAGAGGCGGATCTGCCTCTGGCATGATATTAGGTGAATTAGACAATTAGGTGAATTTGAAATTTTAATAATGGCGATTCTACACCGCTTCCACAACCTTTACGCCTTTCACTTTTTCTTTTAGCACGCGTTCAATTCCACCGCGCAGCGTCATTTCGGCCATTGGGCAGTGCGAGCAGGCGCCTTGCAATTTCACTTTGACCACTCCAGTTTTTTCATCAACATCAACTAACTCAACGTTGCCGCCGTCGGCTTGCAGTGTCGGACGGATTTGATTTAAGGTTTCTTCAACTTGTTTTTTCATATATGGTTATTTCTTATTTACTTATACGACTTATATGACGTATAAGTCTTATAGGATTTATTAGTTGCTATTTGCAAAATCGCTATACTTTCTAATTAACCCCCGACGCTCATAATCAGAGTTAATTTCCATAAATTTTTTATCCATCTCTTCATAAACATCACTGCTTAACGCTTCGTCGGCCATCGGATACAGCACATTATCTTCCTTAAAAATATGTTCTTTAAGCAAAAAGGTATACTTTAACGCGTTGTCGGCAAGTAATGTCTTGTTGTTTTGCAGGAGCGCCTTTTCCATATCTTTAACATAGCCGCGACCTAAATCATGCTCATACAGCATTTGTTTAACCGGGTTGCAGTGCAGCTCTTCCGCGTGTCCGCAAAATTCTTTAAATAAAATATCCTCTTCTTTAGCGTGGTGAAATTTGTCCGCATAATTACGAATAAAATCAATTGCCTGGCTAAAAAAATCTATATCGACTTCGCCGCCGGCTTGCAGTAGTCGGCATTCATGTTCCAGAGCGCCGATGACTTTTAAAATATTTTTATGTTCATCGCTTAAAATTTCTGTTGGTTTTTTGTTCATAATGTTGCAGAAACAACTTAATGTTTCCGGTCCTGCGACTGAAGGCGACAGTCGTCCCGCGATGCGGGATCGCCTTCGCGGTTATTATTTATCAAAATAATTTTTAACGGCCTCCTTTAGCCCGTCGGCGGCCAACACCGAGCAATGCATTTTGGGCGAAGGCACGCCGCCGAGTTGTTCGGCTATTTCGGCGCGCGAAATTTTCAGCGCGTCTTGAATTTTTTTACCTTTGGCCAGTTCAGTTAGCATTGACGAGCAGGCGATGGCGGCGCCGCAGCCAAGAGTTTCAAATTTAATATCGGCAATGGTATCATTTTCGGATTTTGCGCCCGCGACAGCCGGCTTTGTTTTTATATAAATTTTCATCACATCACCACATATTGGATTTCCCACTTGGCCAACGCCGTCGGCATTAACAATCTCACCCTGGTTGCGGGGGCGCTGAAAATGCTCCATCAATTTTTTTGAATAACCTAATCCCATTGTCATCTTGAGCGAGCCGAAGGCGAGTTGAAAGATCCCACCGCCAGCACGCAAAATTATTTTTTAAATAAGCGCTTTAATAATCCGCCCTTTCCGCCTTGGGCGGACTTTTTTTCCAATTTTTTTACCGCTTTCCTAAACGCGTCGCAGGAAATTACCGAGCAGTTGATTTTGTTTTCCGGCAGACCACCGAGGGCGGCGGCGACATCTTGGCGAGTGATTTTTAAAACTTCACTGACAGATTTGCCTTTTGCCATTTCGGTAAAAACGGAGGCCGAGGCGATTGCGGCCGGACAGCCAACACATTCAAAAGTGATATCCTTAACTATTTCACCATCACTTTTAAGATAAATCTTTACCATATCGCCGCAGTCATAGGGATTATAAACTTTACCGATACTGTCAGCATCATTCATTTTGTGATTATTTTTTGGATTTTGGAAATGCGCAATTACTTTTGCTGAATATTGCATAATTTTATCAGGGATTATTACTTATCATCCCGCTTTAATAATATCAGAAAGCGAAGTATTTTCAAGGGTGCTGCAGATTGCCTTGTGCAGCTTAAGCCAGACTTTTTGACTGTGACACTTTTTTGATTTGCAAAAATCTGGTTTTGAGATTGCGCAGACATAAGGAATGATCGGCCCTTCTAAGGTTTCAAAAATATCAAAAAGCTTTATATTTTTAGGATGTTTCGCTAGTTTGTAGCCGCCTTTGGCGCCTTTTGCGCTTTGCACTAATTCTGCGCGTTTTAACTTCGCGACAAGACGCTCCAAATATGCCAAAGAGATATTTTCTTCTTTGGCAAGCTTATGCAATGAATACGGCTTGTCGCCGTAGTTTTCGGCCAGTTTAATCATGGCACGCAGGCCGTAGCCGGTTTTGGTTGAAAATCTCATATTAAACACTGATCCCGCTAAGCGGGACTGATATTAACACTGACAAACACGAACCGTTCAGTGTTGTTCAGTGTTAATATCAGTGTATTTTCGGGTGTATTTTTTTGGAACAATAATACCAACTATTTCTGTTGGTATTATCTTATTATAATAAATAAAATTTGTCAATAATGTGTGTGGATAACTAAAAACTCACTGATAAGGTGAGTCTAAATTTTAAAAATATCTTATTGTATTGGCTTAGGAAAAATTTGAAATTCTGATAGCTGATTAATATCAGCATCATCTAAAACTTGTTTGCGTTTTAGGATTTCGCAAAGCCGATTTAATTTTTCATCTTCTTTTCTTAACTTTACCACTAAATCGCCCCGTAAATCTCCAATCTTGTCGTCAAGATAGGATTTAGTCACCATTTGCACTTCAACATTGACTAAATGATTTTCCACCTTATCTAAACGATTTTCCACCTTATCAAATCTATGATTAACTTCGTCAAAAGCCGGCTTCAAGTTCCTTTCCCAAACTTCAGTAAAACTTTCTTGAAAGCCATTTTTAAAACCTTCCTCAAAAATTTCTTTTATTTCTTTTTTATCTTGATCAGTCATATATCGGAATTATAAACTTCAAATAAAACAATGTCAAGT
>CAYHQU010000017.1:6044-12443 GCA_964358955.1 uncultured Gammaproteobacteria bacterium
AGGCGGCCGGCAGCCGGGATGATTACTAATTTTCCGGCTTGGATTTCTTGTTTGATGCGGCTGGCACTGACGTCAGCGATGAGTTCGGCCCGCAGCCCAAAATATTTTTGTAAAATTTCAACAGTTTGAATTGCCGTCACGTCAATTGTGTAGCCGTTTTCCTCTTCCCATTTTACTAAGCTTAAAATCCCCTGCTCCATTGTATGGGCAGTTAAATTTTTGCCACTAAACCAAACATCGGCCATAATCATGGCGGCTTCTTCGCAGGCCTCATTATGCAAATCATCCCAAACAGCGTAAGGAGCTTGGGAGATAAACGGCACAGGGCTGTCAGTAACGGAGTTCAACTCCGAAACATCACCGCTTGGGTTAATAATTTCCACTTCGCCGACTTCTTTTTCTTTTTTTACTTCCGCGCTCGCATTGTCAGGCGCGGCAATTTCCACTGTGCCAGTAACATTTTGGGGTATGGCAACTTTCACTTCACGATTGTCATTTACAGTTTGCACGCCTTCAACCGGCCAATCTAGCTCCGAGTCCACGACTTTTGGCGCGCAGCCGGCGATAAACACAGAAAACACAAAAACACAAAAACACAAAAACACAAAAATCCCCCTACTGGTGATCCCGCGACGCGGGACACCAAAACGCAAAAACACTTTAACAATATAACAATTTAACAATTTAACAATTTTCATATAAACATCTTACCCTAAAATCCATTGCTTGACAAATCTAATAAATTATAATATCATAATAATATACTTTTGACTTTTGATTTTTAACTTTTAACTTGCAAAACACATGGCACATAAAAAAGCAGGCGGCTCCACCGCGTTAGGCCGCGATTCACAATCACAACGGCTCGGCGTTAAACTTTTTGCCGGACAATTTGCGAAAGCTGGTAATATTTTAGTGCGCCAGCGCGGCACCAAAGTTCGGCCGGGAAAAAATGTTAAAAAAGGGGTTGACGACACTTTGTTTGCGACAGCGGCCGGGATTGTAAAATTCACCAAAAAAAAAGTTAGAAAATATGACGGAAAATTAAGAATGGTTAACTTTATTCACGTGTTGCCAAAAAAATAACGCAACTAAATCATACTTTAAAAACTCGGGTCTTTGACTCGAGTTTTTTTATATCAAATTATGACGTTTCACCATTAAACAAAATCCACCTAAAGCGGCGGATTTTATAATACTTTCATACTTTTCAGCCCGAGGCTGATCCGCCTTTGGAGGAAAAGTATGAAAGTGTCGTAATATTATTTTTTCTTGGCGACTTTCACGGCTGCACGGATAAATTCCCGAAACAACGGGTGTGGGCGGAGCGGACGGGATTTGAATTCGGGACCGACATGGAGCTTAGCTCCCAGTACTGGGAGCTAAGCTCCTGCGCGCTAAAACGCTTCTATTTTTTCTTTGATTTTTTAACGGCGGCTTTTACAAATTCCCGAAACAACGGGTGTGGGCGCAGGGGACGGGATTTGAATTCGGGATGAAACTGGGTGGCGACAAAAAATGGGTGGCTGGGAAGCTCAATTATTTCCACCAGGTTTTTGTCGGGCGAAAGGCCGGCGAGAAGCAGGCCGTTTTTTTCAAGGCGCTTGCGGTAGTCGTTATTAACTTCGTAGCGATGGCGATGGCGTTCAATAATTTTTTTGGCACCATAGACGGTGAAACTCTTTGAATTTTTTGCCAGCACGCAGGGCCAGCCGCCAAGGCGCATGGTGTTGCCGTAATTTTTTTCGGCCAGCATCTTGGCTTGGTCGGGCATGATATGAATCACTGGATATTTAGTATTAGGGTCAATTTCGGTTGAATTGGCCGTCCGCAGACCGCAGACGTTGCGCGCAAATTCTACTGTTGCCAACTGCAACCCGTAGCAGAGACCTAAAAAAGGAATTTTATTTTGGCGGGCAAATTTTATAGCCGCGATTTTACCTTCAACTCCCCGGCTGCCAAAACCGCCGGGCACTAAAATTCCATCATATTGCGCCAGCCCTTTTAACTTATTTTTATCTTTTTCAAATTCGTCGGAGTTAATCCAATCAATTTTAGCTTTAACATTGTTGGCGGCGGCGGCGTGTTTGATCGCCTCAATCACGGAGATATAAGCGTCTGGTAAAATAAAATCGCCGGTTGCAAAATATTTTCCAACCATGCCGATATTTACAACTTTTTTGGCCAAGACCGCTTTTCTTACCATCTTTTTCCAGTCTGCCATATTTTTCTTTTTTGATTTAAGCCCGAGCTTTCCAAGAATTTTTTCCGACAGGCCGTCTTTTTCAAAATTTAAGGGGACTTCGTAAATGCAGTCAATATCCGGCGCGGAAATTACTTCGCTTTTATCAATGTTGCAGAAAAGGGAAATTTTGCGTTTGCGCGGTTCGTCAAGCGGACGTTCAGCGCGACAGACAATAAAATCGGGCTGGATGCCGGCTTCGTTGACTTGCGCGACCGCATATTGCGTTGGTTTTGTTTTCATTTCGCCTAAATTTTTAGGGATTGGCAGGTAAGTGACTAAAACATAAAGCACATCTTCGGGATTTGTATAATGCAGCAAGCGCGCCGCTTCTAAAAATAAAATATTTTGGTATTCACCGACGGTGCCGCCGATTTCAATTATCGCAATGTCGGCTTTGGCTTTTTTGGCGGCTTTTTTGATGCGGTCAATAACTTCATTTGGCACATCAGGCACCACTTCAACGCAGCGGCCGCCGTATTCCAAATTCCTTTCTCTGGCGATTACTGATTGGTAGACGCGGCCGGTTGTCATGTAGTTGTCGCGCAAAATGTTAATATCTAAAAATCTTTCGTAGTTGCCAATGTCTTGGTCGGTCTCGTCGCCGTCTTCGGTCACAAAAACTTCGCCGTGTTCGGTGGGATTCATGGTACCGGCGTCAACATTAACATAGGGATCAATTTTTATGGCGGTCACTTTGAAACCGCGGGCTTGTAAAATTTTTCCGATTGAGGCGGAGGTTATGCCCTTGCCCACGCCGGACATAACGCCGCCGAAAACGAAGATGTATTTTGACATATGTAAAAACATTGTTAAATTGTTAAATTGTTATATTGCTGACTGCTTTTCAACGTTTTAACAATTCAACAATTTAGCAATTTAGCAATCCTTTATTTATGTTCATCTTCTTGTTGACTTTTAACAATTAAAGTTATCCGGGATTCTAACCCATGAGGTAAATTTATTTTAATTTCATGCTCGCCCAACTCCTTAATCGGCTCCTTAATTTCAATTTGTCCTGAAGCAATGTTGTGGCCGATTTTTTTTAGTTCGGCGGAAACTTTAGCCGGCGTAATGGCGGCATAAAGTCGGCCTTCTTCGGACACTTTGGCGAAAATTTCAATTTCCCGGCCGTCAAGTTCGGAGGCGAGTTTTTCGGTTTTTTCCAAATCCGCCTCGGCGACCTTAGCTTCTTTTTCTTTCCGTTTTTCCAGCTGGGCAATCAGGTCGTCGGTTGCTTCTTCGGCGAGGCCGCGGGGAATTAAAAAATTTCGGGCATAGCCGACTGCCACTTCTTTAATTTCACCTTCTTTTCCTAGTCCCTCCACATTTTGCAGTAAAATCAATTTCATAGATTTTTTCATATTTTTTTCCGCAGATCCATGCGGTGTGTTGGTCTCCAAACCAACACGCCGTCAGTCTGTTGATGCGCCCCAGTCATCCGGCCCCAGCCCTTCGACGGGGCACAGCGGGATAAAAGACACCAATAGACAACGCGGAGCCAAACAAATATATTAATATTCTATACTAAAATCAGAAAAATTTCCAGTCGCCTCCCGCCAACTGGATTCAATTTTTTCTACTCTCGCATACTTTACTCCATTATAACAGAAGTTGATTAAATTTTGCAAGGCCGGTTTCTGCCCCTCTGCCACCACCGCCACCGTGCCATCATCTTCATTTCTCACCCAACCAGCTAAACCCAACTTTTCTGCCTCCAAGCGAATCTGCCAGCGAAAATTAACACCTTGCACCTGGCCATAAATTTTTAAAACTAACCGCTTGTTCATAAAATTACCAATTACTGCGGCCCGAAGGCGCCTGTCCGCCGAATTGGAGGGTCCCCGCCGATGGCGTCGTCTGACATTATCCCAATTACTAATTTCTATCTTCTATTTTCTATTTTCCAATCACCGTCGTCAACAATTTAACAATTTAACAATTTAACAATTATCGTCAATTACCAATTACCAGTTACTAATTACTAAAGTGTCGTTATCGGCCGGCTTTGCGTAATATAAAATTTTCCTTTTTCAGACGCCCACTCAATATCTTGCGGCTTGCCATAATGTTTCTCAATTTGCACGCACAACTCTGCCAGCTCAATAATTTGCTTACCACTCAATATTTGCGTTTCCTGCTTTGCTTTTGGAACGGTTTTCCACTCGTTTCCACCCGAGGGCGCGGTGGCGGTTGTCTTCCCGCCTGAAGGCGCGGTCACGTGACCGCGCCTTCGGATTAACATCTTTTTCTGTTCGGAAATATTAATATCTAAAATACTAAAATCTTTTTTATCAATCACATAACTATCCGGCGTAATTTGGCCGGAGACAATTGCCTCACCAAGACCGAACCCGGCTTCAATAACCATTTGGTTTTTGTCTTTAGTCACTGGGTGCACAGTAAAAGCAACGCCGGATATTTCCGAGTTAATCATTTTTTGCACCACCACCGCGACGCTAACTTTAGAATTTCGCAGGCCTTTTTCAAAGCGATAAAAAATCGCGCGCGGCGTAAATAATGACGACCAGCATTTTTTCACGTTCCCTAAAAGCACTTTTTCCGTGGTATTTAAATAGGTCTCCAGCTCGCCGGCCCAAGAAGCAACGGTTTATTCTCAAGCTGTTGCCTTTGAGCGCACGGAAAAAAAACCCCCTCTGTCTCCCCCCACGGGGGGGGCAGGTGACCGCGCCTTCGGGAAGCTGGTAAACAACTTTTTATATTCAGTTAAAATTTCGGACTGCAAATCTTTTGGCATCCTGGCGTCATGCAATAAATCCCGAATCACATTTGACGCCTTGTCAACAGAATTTGTATCTTGATAATTTACTTTATTAAGTTGGGTTTCTACCTCTACCGCTAAATCCGTCTCGGCTAAAAATCTGTCAAAAGCCGAAGCAATAATTACAAATCCCGGCGGCACGGGCATTCTGGCGGCTGTCATCTCGCCCAAAGACGCGCCTTTACCGCCGGCAATGCTGACGTCTCGCTTAGTTAGTTTTGAAAATGGGAGAATGTAGTTTTTAGGCATATTATTTATGTGGGAGATCGGATATCCCACATTTACCTGCGATCCGATCTCCAACAATTAATGTGTGGGGTAATCGGCTCAAACGTGTGTGAGCCGATTATTTTATTTTTTCACAATCCTTATAGTTTGATCGTCCAAACTATCAAACTATAAAAAATTAGATTTTTTTCACCACGCCCTTATTGGCATCCACTTCCACCAGGTCACCGTCTTTTAGAACGCGGGTAGCGATTTTAGTGCCGATGAGACTATTGTGGATAAACTATTTACAAATTTACTTAGATATGTTAAGATAATAATGGAATTGCTTCCGGCTTAAACTGCGACGTTTATCGCCGCTTTCCCAAAAGGATAGAGCCGGGAGTTTTATTTTAGTAAAAATTTTTCTATCTCTTCTGGCCTTAATAATCTTACATCATCAGCCACATTAGATAAACCAAATGATTGACCTTTGGGTATGCCAACATATTGAACTGTTTTACCAAATGCCTGCACTTCTTCTACGGCCGCCACTAAATCAGTGTCTGAACTGACTAAATAAGCAATGTCATATTTATTTTCTCTGGCAAACCTAATCATTTCTACCGCTAAACGAACATCCACGCCTTTCTCATGGTGGGTTTTATCAGGATGGCGAATTATGTGTCCGAAAGTAACAATAATATTTTGCTGTTGGAGTTTTCCGATCAGTCTTTGCTGATTCGCATACAATTTTTCGCTTTTAGGGTTATTTCTTTCCCTTTTAATTGCTCCGAGATAATATCTAATCTCGATCAATTCATTTGGTTCAACCAGCCACTCGGCAAATTTTCTAAAATTAAAATCAATCAAATTATATCTTCCAGCCAATTTGGCGGTTAATTCTTTTAATTTAAAATAAAAATTACTACCATCAATAAAGATAAAGGCCCGCTTATTATCCATAAATAAAAACCGCCGTCCCGGAAATCCGAGAAAGCGGTGAGTTTAATATTAACATTATACCAAATCTAATTATTTTGTCAAGTGAGGTTGTCCACATTTTATTTTTATAAGAAATAGGCATATTTTTTGAATTTTAATTAAATCTTTTTGACTATCCCCCGCTCCGCCCAGTCATCCGACCGGGCTTCGTTTACGCTGTATA